>NZ_CP152050.1:2885000-3185000 GCF_038632915.1 Paenisporosarcina sp. FSL H8-0542 | reverse complement strand
TGTACAGTCATGAAAAATGATAAAGATTCGAACGATAAAGCCTGATGCAACCACTGCCAAAGCGATTGTTAAAAAAATTGAAACATCTAAGCTCAAATATGCTAAGTACCATAAAATGAAAAACGGGGGAATCGTATTAATAATTTGCATGATACTCGCTGACGTATTAGATTTTTCAAATGGCGCCACTTGCTTACGTAACTGCATTGTTTTTTCCTTACTCATAGCGTCCTCCTTGGAAAAAATGTATTTTAATTTTTAGTTAAAAACTTGTTACCTTAAGAATAGGGATTAGGAGCAGATAATAAAAGACATAAACGTCAAGTGGAAGGCATGACATCTATCATATAGGTCAGGATGATTAGAAGAGTTGTTTTTATTACTTACTATTTTTCTCAGACTAGAAGAAAAAATTTATTAAATTATAACTCTTGTATGAAAGTCTAGCCTTTAAAGATTCTTATTTTAGGCAACTTAGCACGCTTCATAAAAGTAGCGAAAGTATTTTGTGCAAACTAGAATGATCTAAAAGCGTCAGGAAACATAGAGAGCATTTTGGAATTACACTTCCGTGAGCTCAATGTGCCTGGCGTTTTTTGACATTCTCGTTAGGTGGAGTTTCAATTTAATGGTTTAAACTGCTGTTCAATAGAAAAATAATTGAAAACGGTGTTATTATGTGACATAAGAAGCAGGTTTTCTGGAATTGTTGTCGAAATCTATAACCTATGTAATTCAAAAGTTGTGAAAACTATAATGTTAGAACCTTTAATGTCTCAAATCATACAAATGGGAGACTTATCTTTATGAAAAATCAGCTCACACTTATTGTTGCTGCGAAATGGCAGCAATATTGGAATGAACGTAATATTGATGGATTGCTAAAGTTAACTGATGAACACGTTGAAGTTGTGGATGATAAAGAGTCGAATTTTGGGTTGCAATCTTTGGTGAAAAGCATTATACGAACGGGAATGACATTAAAAACCTTGAATAGTTATGTAAAAGAAGAAAAATTGGTTTTAAAACATCGAGGTATTTGGAAAAATGATGATGGGTTGGTTATAAAAGAAGCGGTGATTTATTCGTATATCATTATGAAGAACGGTAAGGTTGCATACCTGAAGCAATTTGAGTGTCCTGAAGATGCAGAAGCTGAAAGTGGAATTTCTATTCCAATTGAAACCAAGTCTACCTTAAGCTCGTATAACACATAAAGCAAATGACTATATTAGAAATACACTACTTATAAAATTGAGGTGATTTCATGGAGAATTTAATAGGATTGATTGCAGTCGTCATGGTATTTTCAATTCCGCTCACAGCTATTATTTTGGGACATCTGCGAGGAAATCAGAAGTTGAGAGCTAAAATGCTAAAAGATGAGTTGGAACTTGAAAAGTTAAAGGGTGAAAATTTTATCGCGGAAACGGAAAAAATGCGCCTTGAATTAGAAAAGCTGAAATTGGATTTTACGAAAACAGAAGATCCGGTGCTATTAGAGCTTCAAAAAGAAAAAGTTACTATTATTTAATTAAATCAAAAAGTCGCATGGTAGAAGACTCTACCCGCGACTTTTTGGTTTTTAATATAGTTTCCCTTGTTTGTATAAGACAGTCGATAATCGCGTTACCGAGTGAATATAACAATTTTGACGAAGAGGGAAGGGATCGCCAAAATATTGCGGAAGAATAATATCCAACGTGTTCTTCATTTTTTCGAGTAACTGTGAGTGGACTTGCTCTTCTGTATAGAACTGGGTTTCGCGACCTTGAAGCCATTCCAGGTAAGAAACAATTACACCACCTGCATTTGCTAAAATGTCAGGAATGATAACGACTCCTTTTGCGCTTAAATAATCATCTGCTTCTTTAGTGGTGGGAGCGTTTGCGCCTTCGACAATAATACGGGCTTTAATTTCTGTCATATTTTGATCTGTCAACTGATTTTCCAAAGCTGCCAGGAACAACACATCAACGTTCATGGTTAAAATATCTTCGCGTGATTGAATTTCAGCACTTACATTTATTTCTTTCAACTGTTCTGGAGTTTTTGGTAAATCCCCGTGATTGTTTGCGGAAAAGTTCACGAGTGCAGGTATATCCAGCCCATCTGCATTGAATAGAGTTACATTCCGATCGCTTACCGCAACGATTTGGTTCTGGATATGCTCACATCCGAAGGCTTCCAATGCGGATACCGATCCTACGTTTCCGAATCCTTGAACAGCTACCCTTAAAGGTCGATCCACATACTCCACAGCTGTCTTGGCAAAGGGATTTGAAGATGTAGTTAATGTTTCTTGGTTTGTTTTTACGTAGTCATTCAGTAAGTAACGGAAAGTGAAGTAGACGCCTTTACCGGTTGCTTCACGTCGACCTAAAGACCCTCCGTTGATTACACTTTTCCCTGTGAAACTGCCGAGGTAAGGTTGACCAGGATTGATTTTTTTGTATTCAGCCATCATCCAGTCCATTTCACGTTCGCCTGAGCCTACATCCGGTGCCGGAATGTCTTTGTCTGGACCTAAGACGTTATTGAAATAGCGTACATACTTAATGCAAATGCGTTGCAATTCCTGTTCAGAAAATGCTTTGGGATCAATAATGATTCCGCCTTTTCCTCCTCCAAAAGGAACATTATGTAGGGAGTTTTTTAATGTCATTAAAAAAGCTAGATTCACGACTTCCTCTTCATTGACGGACTCATGAAAACGAATCCCACCCTTATATGGTCCCAGTGCATCGTTATGATGGACACGATAGGAAGGAATGCGGATTACTTCCCCTGCTTCCAGGGGAATACGTAAAAATGATTTATGTATCTGGTTCGGTGTTGAAAGGATTGCGCTGAGAGAAGTGAACGCCGTTTTGCGCATGTCTCCTTTTAATTCAGGCAGAAATGATTCATTTTCCAATAATGCATTCAATGATTGCTGAACAATCGTTCTTGTTTGTTCTTCCATTTGTGAAGCACCTCCGAATTTATTCGTCTACTTCTATTGATACCCTTATGAAGTTTGTATAAAACGGTGAAGACCCATCAGCGAACTGATGGGTCTCTTTAATTGATTAAAGCATGAGCATCCAATTTGCGGGCATACTTAAATTGAAAATTTGGTTTGTTGTTTATCTTATATTTACGCTAACCGCAAAGACACTCTGACAGCATTCATAAATAGATAAAAATAAAGAATTTCTCTTTCGCCTAGTGAAGTCGATTCAATTTTTCTTTTTGTGCGCTTAACTGATCCTGAAGTAAACTAACCGGATCTGTTTGCCCTTGGTTTTTCAGTGCATTTTCGACCGCTCGATCAGCACGCTCAATCATTTCGTGGGCTTGGTGGATAAATTGCTCAGAGGGGTTCGTTAAAGCTTGTCCGACCGCCATCGCAGCATTGTCTACGGAATTGTGTAATTGCCCAATGATTGTATCTTCTTTCCAGCTCATTTGTGTATGGTCTTCCATAGAAAGTCCTCCTTATATTTAACCAATAAATATATCCATCCGTCTTACTATGGCAATAATTGCCCAAATTATTCATTAAAAAGGAAGCATATAAAAGAACGAAAAAAACGATGCAGGATGAAAGTTCATCCTGCATCGTTTCAATTCACCACAATGTTGGCTTTATAACCATTAAAGCAAGCATAAGTACCAATAATATAATATAAATCCATGTTGCTTTCCGAAGTTTGGAAATTAAAGAAAAACGATCAGCTTCAACGTCATCAAATCTCTTGAGAATGCTTGAAAATGCACGGGCAAGAAAGAAAATGGAAACCACCATAAGTGCAATAGTCATTACAATCCATGACGTATACCATGACCAAGGTCCAATGATAATGAGTAAAACTCCGGAGCCGACGAGGACATGCCCGGCATGCTTTATGAGTCGAACAACTGAACGAAAAATGGAGATGTGTGATTGATCAAGCTGGCGATCACTTTCTTGCATTTTCCGTAGAACAACAAACAACACAAACAAGGGACCTACTGACAAAACTGCACTTAAAACATGGATGAAGACGATGTAAATGGAAAAATCATTCATAGGTTAAGCTTTTACCGGGGAAAATTCATGAACCCATACAGTCATTGTAGGTAACCAAGGCATGCCAGGGTGGTATGACAAAATCGATTGTTTGTAGTCTTCGACCGATTGAAAACCTTCTTGACGTGCGTGTTCTTCGTTTAAGTCACCAAGTGCTTGGATGTACACATTGTTGATGATGAAGGACTGACCGTTTAATTCCATAATCTCACCAATATCGGCATAACGACCGTTACGACGTGTTGCAGTTTTTACACCTTGCAGTACTTTTTCAATATCAGATTCCATCGTAATTAGACGTTCGATTGAACATGTTTTAGGTGGTAAATTCGTTTGCTCAGGATTTGTCATTTTAGATTCCGCCTTTTTTCATAATTTAGTTTAAATTCTTTATTGGGTATCTTGTCCAGTAAGTAACCCTTTTCTCAGTGTACACGTTTAACGGAGTTTGGACTACGAGTTACAGTAAATAAGGAGGTTTCGATATGATTGAAAACACAAATGAAACAGTGTTGGCCATACGCACGGTGAATCAATTGCCTGAAGTAGACATTCATAGTTTAGTGGGTGTTGAGGGGTATAGAATAGATGCAGGAGTATTGTGCGTCCATTCAAAAGCGAAAGAAGACTATTATTCCTTAATTTTTGATCCGACCGTTTTACCCACAGGTATCGAATGTTCTGATGATGAAATAATGCCATTCCGCAAAGATGCCTTTGCAGTTTCCTATGAAAGACGTATAAAAGGCGAGTGAGGGAAAAGTTATGCACGGATAAAAGGGTATCTGTCCACACTTTGTGCATAGATTGGGATAATGAAGGGTTATCCACATGTGGATAAAGAAGAACTTATTATCTGTATCTGTTTCGGCATCGCTGCGCTAGCTTCGAAACTTGAAAGAGCTTTGCAACGCTGAGCTGCTTCGTCGGAATGAGGCAGATTCCTTCTTTTTGTAAAGGCTATGTCAAAACAGCGGAAAACGCAGCTGTTTTGCGGAATATAACCAGCAAGATTTAATATAGCTTTTGTGAAAAATCAACAGTAACAGTTAACAGAGCTTGTTTCGTTATTTTTACAAGGATTGTGGCATACACTATTAATTGCCTTCATAATTTAATCAACATAAAGGAGAATAGACCGTTATGAGCATTGCTGTGATATACGGTAGTACCCGACAGAATGGAAATACAGAGTATTTAACCAAGTTTGCAATCGACGGACTTGAAGTTGAACAAATTTATTTGCGTGATTATAAAATTGAACCAATTGACGACCGCCGCCATTCTGAAAGTGGCTTTTCGGATGTGAATGATGATTACAACGGGTTAGTGGAGCGGATGATGAAACATGAGACCTTCATATTTGCGACACCGATTTATTGGTACAGTATGACTGGGACCATGAAAAACTTTATTGATAGATGGTCTCATACTATGCGGGATGAGAAGTTCCCTGGATTCAAAGACCAGTTAGGAACGAAAAAAGCTTATGTCATTGCTGTAGGTGGCGACACCCCTCATGTAAAAGGCCTTCCTCTAATTCAACAATTCAATTATATATTTCAGTTTATGGGAATGTCTTTCGAAGGGTATGTTCTCGGAAAAGCAAGTCGTCCCGGTGATATTTCAGAAGATTTTCGTGCAATCTCCGCGGCCACAGAGCTCAATCGGAAATTAAAAAAATAATACGGAATGTATACAAAGAGAGAGTGCTGTGTATCAATGGATTACTGGGATTTTAAATGTCCTATTAAGCCAAAAGATATATGGCACTTTTTAGGTTGGCCATCGGTCTTTATTACTAGTTTCTTGAATTTTCTATCTTCGTTGCGTACGAAACCTAATTTTTATTGTATGATAAGAGGATTAAAACCTTTTGAAATGGTCATAACATAGAAATACATAAGGATCGGAACGGGAGGAATCGAGTATGAGTGAGGCAGTCTTACTGCAACGGGAAGCGATGGATGTGTTAAAACAAACAAGTCGTACATTTTTCATTCCCATTAACTTTTTGGAACCTACGTTAAGAAAAACGGTGGCGTCTGCGTATTTATGTATGCGAGCGATTGATGAAATCGAAGATCATCCATCCATGAAGGCCGAAACCAAACGTCAATTACTAACGTCGATCAGCGAAATTATGAAAACAACATTTGATTCTGAAAAATACCGAACACTTATACGTCCTTATCAAAACTTGCTTCCTATTGTGACGCAACGCCTCGGTGACTGGATTTTATTGTGTCCGCCAGATGTGGTGGAAAAGGTAAAAGAGTCGACTGCTATTATGGCGGAAGGTATGGCCAAATGGGTGGACAAGGACTGGCGTATCAAAACCAAAGAAGATCTTGACGATTACACGTATTATGTAGCAGGACTTGTGGGATGCATGCTGTCCGATTTGTGGAAATGGCATGATAATACAGAAACCGACCGGGAAAAAGCAATTGCTTTTGGACGAGGGTTGCAAGCTGTAAACATTCTGCGTAATCAAGATGAAGACTGGGAACGTGGAGTACGTTTCTTACCTGATGGGTGGGAGCGTGAGGATTTATTTTTATATGCAAAGCAAAACTTGGCAATGGGAAGCGATTATGTGAAAGATATTAACAATCGTGGCATTACGATGTTTTGTAAAGTGCCGCTGGCTTTGGCGAACAGTACGTTAAAAGCGATGAAAATCGGCCGAGAAAAAATTTCTCGAAAAGAAGTCGAATCGATTGTTACTGAACTGGAAAGCCAACATTACATCAAGTAAGAAGTGCCAGAAACCAATGGTGGGAAGATTTTAATGTCCCTTGTACCTATTGGAATCTGGCACTTTGTTTAGTTATCTCGCTTGTGCTGATTTACCGAGCTGAGTAAGACAAAGTTGTTTAGAATAGAAAAACGAGCGGTGCCTGGCCAAGGAGTTGGCTAGATACCGCTCGTATTTATTGTTGTGCTTTTAAATAGATGGCAGCGAATAGCTTGGCAGTCATCAACATGGCTTTTTCGTCAAAATCAAACTGTTCATGGTGGTGGGGAAATACGCACGATTCGTCTTGTAATTTTGCACCCACGAAGAAATAGGCTCCCGGCACAACTTGTGTGTAGTAACTGAAATCTTCTACAGGCATGACTGGCATTGTTTCAATGACTGCATCTGCTCCGTAAAGTTCATAACCTGCCTGTCGGACTGTATCCATCGCTTCGGCATGGTTCCATAATGCGTCGTAGCCATTTTCAATGGTGACAATTGCTTTTGCGCCAAGGCCCATTGCCACATTTTCAGCGATTTCGCGCACTCGACAGCTGGCCAATTTGCGCAGCTCCGGATCGAATACCCGAATGGTCCCTTCGAGCACTGCTTCACTTGGAATGACATTGTCGGCATCGCCGGCATGAAATTTCCCTATCGAAACGACTAGTTCCTTTAAAGGATCTGTATTTCGACTGACGATGGTTTGCAAGGCCACCATGATATGGCTCGCTGCCAATATGGGATCGACGCCGTTATGCGGTTCAGCTCCATGTGTTCCGAATCCACGCACCACTATTTTAATAGTATCTTCAGAGGCTTGAAGAAAACCATTCCGTACATATACATAACCGCTTTCCATTTTGCTTTGCAAGTGGGCACCGTAAACGTAGTCAACCCCTTCAAGACAACCGTCTTCAATCATGGCACGCGCTCCACCTGGGGATAATTCTTCTCCGAATTGGTGGATGAGCACGATATTGCCTGGCATATCCTCTTTCACTTCCATCATGGCTTTCGCAAATCCAAGCAAAGCGGAAGTGTGCCCGTCATGTCCGCATGCATGCATCACTCCGGGAACGGTCGATTTATAAGGGACTTCTTTCATATCTTGAATGGGCAATGCATCAAAGTCCGCTCGGAAGGCAATGGTCTTTCCTGGCTTACCGCCTCTGATTGTACCGACGACACCTCGTCCGCCTACCCCGCGTTTCACTTCTACACCCATTGACTCTAACTGAGCAGCGATGAATGCTGGTGTCTCCACTTCCTGGTGGGACAGTTCAGGATGCATATGTAGATGACGACGAACAGCGACCATTTCATCGAAGGCTTGTTCCAATTTATGTAGCAAAAGTTTTTCCATTGTCATTCCTCCAAGCGTGTAATGTAGATTATAAATTATTGTAACAAATCGCCAGTTGTGTGCATAATAAATTTTCAATTTGAATGTTTATGCAACCAGGTGAAATGGGTGATCTACGGACGAGACAGTTTGCTTTTATCTCACCAATCGATTGGTTAAAATAATTTAGTGCGTTGAAAGACGGGACAATAGCTTTCGCGATTCCACCACACGTACATTGCTTGTCTAGAAGACGAATTACTTCTCATATGGGAAGTGGATTTTTATACACACGATGAATAGGAGGAAATCATATTGGCTACATCTCTACAAGGTAAGAATGCCATAATTACAGGTGCAGGACGCGGAATTGGCCGTGCCATTGCGCTAGCTTTAGCTAAAGAGGGAGTGAATGTTGGGCTCCTTGCTCGATCTGAAGATCATTTGCTACAAGTTGTAAAAGAAGTGGAAGGAACAGGTGTGAAAGCAGTTTTCGCAACCGCTGACGTTTCTTCAAATGACGAAGTGACACGTGCAATTGAGTCATTGACGAATCAACTGGGTACAGTCGATATATTGATTAATAATGCAGGCATTGCGAAATTCGGTAAATTTATGGACCTTGAAATTGCGGAATGGGAAAAAATCATTCAAGTGAATTTGATGGGTGTTTATTATGTTACTCGTGCTGTTTTGCCGGGAATGATCGAGCAACAAGCGGGAGACATTATCAATATTTCTTCTTCTGCGGGACAAAAGGGTGCACCGATTACAAGTGCATATAGTGCTTCGAAATTTGGGGTTCTTGGGATCACTGAATCACTCGCAATGGAAGTACGTAAGCACAATATCCGTGTCACCGCGTTGACGCCAAGTACAGTAGCTACAGATTTAGCAATCGACAATGATTTGACTGATGGCAATCCGGATAAAGTGATGCAACCAGAAGATATTGCAGAATTTATCGTTGCCCAATTAAAATTAAACAAGCGAATCTTTATAAAAGAAGCGGGACTGTGGTCAACCAATCCATAGAATCTCTAAAATGATGTCAAGGGATGGGCGAATTTCGCCATCCGCTCGGCATTTTTTATTGCAATTAACGTTTATAGCTCTTTTTACAAAAAGAGACCTCAATTTGATAATGATATTTGCTTAATTGGAAAAGTGAAAAATGGGTATCCTTTTATTACAGAATCTGAGAAATCATTTTTGATTCAGATTTAATCTATGAAATCACTTTAGCCCAAAGTTGCCCGCCCATTAAATTTTTTCAAAACGTGTAGAATCTCCTGTTGATTGGGTATGGATAAAGGAATATCATATAATTTAGAATTTCTTTTATTGGAGAGTGAATGTATGAATCGGATTTTTACTATTCTTGTACTGGTCGGGGTACCATTAACATTTGTGGCATCATTATTGCATTGGTCGAGTATTGCCATGTTTATTATTTGTTCGGTGACTGTTATCGCGATATCTAGCTTTATGGGACGAGCGACTGAAAGTTTGGCAGTGGTCAGTGGGCCTCGAATTGGTGGGTTACTGAATGCCACGTTTGGGAATGCGGTAGAGTTGATTATTTCTATCTTTGCCCTACAAGCTGGTTTAATTGGCGTCGTTTTGGCTTCTTTGACTGGTTCGGTACTCGGGAACTTATTGTTAGTTGGAGGACTTTCCTTCTTCATGGGTGGACTGAAATTTAAACGCCAGAAATTTAGCATCCATGATGCCCGTCATAATTCTGGATTACTCGTTTTCGCAGTTATTGTGGCGTTCGTTATTCCGGAAATTTTTTCTATGTCCATGAATGAATCGAAAACGTTGCAGTTAAGCGTCGGGATTTCAATTATCATGATTGTTCTGTATTTAGCGGGACTGGTTTTCAAATTGGTCACACATCGAGGTGTATATGCACACACTGAGGGTGATGGAACAACTGAAGAACATGAAGAACCTGAATGGTCGAAGAAAAAAGCTTTGACCATCTTGCTGCTATCGACACTGGCTGTTGCTTATGTGTCTGAAAATCTAGTTCATACTTTTGAAGCGGTAGGAGAGCAATTTGGATGGTCCGAACTATTCATTGGGGTAATCATCGTTGCGATTGTTGGGAATGCAGCTGAGCACTCGTCTGCTATCTTAATGGCCCTGAAAAACAAAATGGACGTTGCCGTGGAAATTGCCATTGGTTCTACGTTGCAAATTGCTATGTTCGTAGCTCCTGTGCTCGTCATTATTTCTTTATTTATGCCTACTGCAATGCCGCTAGTTTTTACCATGCCGGAGCTCGTTGCCATGGCTACGGCAGTTCTCTTAACGATCAGCGTTTCCAACGACGGGGAGTCCAATTGGTTTGAAGGACTCACATTGCTTGCCGCTTATCTTATTATGGGCATTGGTTTTTATTTATTGTAATATCCAAATAACCGAACGAAAAAAGCTTTTGACTTTAATCAGTCAAAAGCTTTTTTTGCACCATCATTTCCACAGGGGTATTAATTTCACAAATCGATTTGAATTGCTGAACCGTATTGCGGGTAATGGATTGAAGAATATCCACTTCCAGATAGGATGTTCGTTTTGCATTTTTCCCCATCCACATTGTAGAATCAAAAAAACTAGCTACAATAATCCCTTGATACCTATTTAAACTATTCGCATGAGATAAAGGAAGTGGAAAATCAGTTTTATGTCCAGGTTCAGATTGGTATATATCTGTTTTCATTCCATGGCTCCTCTATGCTAATTGATGGTACATTATTTTATATACCCATTTTTCAAGGTGATAAGTCATATGCATCAAAATCTGCAACATAAAAGGAGAATATTTAAATTGAAACATAAATTATTTTACCAAGATGCTTACTGCCAAAAAGGAAAATCAATTGTAGTGAGTCAGATGAAAGACGAATCCGATAGATGGTATGTCACGTTAGAAGAAACACTCTTTTATCCAACTGGTGGAGGACAGCCCCACGACACAGGTGCCATAAATGAAGTTGAAGTCATTGATGTGGAGGAAGTAGACGGTGAAATCCGACATTACATATCAGAACCATTGCTCGAAGTGGGGGACGCGGTTGATTTTGAAATTGATTGGAACCGTCGATTTGATTTCATGCAACAGCATACGGGACAACATATATTGACAGCTGCCTTTGTTGAATTGTTTGGCATACAAACGACCAGTTTTCATTTAGGGAAAGAACTGGTTACGATTGATTTGGATGTGAAGAATGTATCAGACGAGCAATTGCTGGAAGTGGAGAAACGCGCAAATCAAATCATATTAGATAACCGGCCAATCGAAACGAAGTGGGTCACAAAAGACGAATTGTCAGATTACCCACTTCGAAAGCAAGTAACAGTTGAAGAAGACATTCGTTTGGTGATTATTGCAGATTTCGATTACAACGGTTGCGGAGGAATACATCCATCATCCACTGCTCAAATCGGTTCGCTAAAGATTCTTGATACTGAAATGCAAAAAGGAAAAGTACGAGTGCATTTTGTTTGTGGAGGACGAGTGCTGAATCAACTTCACCGTAAGCAAAAGACTTTGCAAGAAGTGACACACCTGTTGAGCGCATCTGAAGAAGGGTTGTCACAGACAGTAAAAGTACTGCTCGAGAATGGGAAGAGGAATGAGAAACTGATCGATGAATCTCGTGAGCAATTACTGAGCTATGAAGTGAAGGAGTTACTTGCGGATAATGTCAGCAACGATTTCATTGAACGTATTTTTAAACAACGTCCGATTCAGGATTTGCAAAAACTGGCTCGTCTTCTTGTAGTTGAAGTACCTGCCTTTCGGGTCATCTTTATTGCGGAAAATGAAGGTTTGCTACAGGTCGTTCTTGCCCGCGGACTTGAGAACGATACAAATATGAAGCAATTGTCTGCACAGATTTTGCCGATTATCAACGGTAAGGGTGGCGGCTCAGAAAGCTTTGCTCAAGGTGGAGGGACGACCGAGCTTACTGGACAAGAATACTTGTCGCAAATTCATCAATACCTCATATAAGTGTTGCTCAAAAACCGGATCTAATAGGAGTGACACCACTTGAAACAGCTATTGCTCACTTAAAAGGTGAAGAAGTTGAAGAATCCATTCCAGTTGAATTGGAACTGGTAAAAAATAAGCTTGCTGGTTAGTGCCAGGTGCCGACATGTGGAGAGGGGCAGTAAATTTCCCGTGACATATAAGGTACCTGGCTTCTTTTGTATGTGTTTCTCCAAGTTGACTTGCTGATGAGACGTGTTTGATTGATAAATGTGTTAGTTTGAGCGATAAAACTCGATTTTAAGCGATAAATCTCCAGTTTGATCGTCCAATCTGAGCGATAAATCTTTACAACTATGTAACTACCATCTCTGTGTCGAGTTAACTTGTTTAATGAGACGATTAATGCAAGGCAAACAATGAGACTAGTCATTGAAAAGTAGAATGTGCGTTCGGTAGATGCTATACTTTTTTTACATAAGGCTAAAAAGAAAGGTGGGGGTTTTGTGAAACCGGTTATTGTTGCAGAAAAGCCGAGTCAGGCGAAGGCATATGCAGATGCTTTCAAAGTGAAGAAGCAGGAAGGCTTTTTTGATGTACAACCATGCGAGGCTTTCCCGCAAGGCGCCTATATTACATGGGGAATCGGGCATCTGGTCGAACTGCGCGATCCAAAGTCCCATAATCCTAAATGGACGAAGTGGTCTCTTCAGACATTACCTATTTTGCCTGATGAATTTCAATTTCAAATTGCTAAAGGCAAGGCAAAACAGTTTGGAATCATTAAGAAATTGATTTATGAAACTGATACGGTAATCAATGCATGTGATGTTGATCGTGAGGGGTCCAATATTTTTTATAGTATCTTTGATTACACGCGTGCCCGCAACAAGACAATTAAACGCTTATGGATTAATTCTCTGGAAGTGGATGAAGTACGTAAAGGATTTATGCAGTTGCAGGACAACCGCAAGGATTTGCTTATGTATGAAGAAGCGAAGGCGCGTCAAATGAGTGATTGGCTTGTTGGGATGAATGGTTCTCGTCTTTACACGTTGCTCATTCAACAAAAAGGAATTCGTGAAGTGTTTTCTATAGGACGAGTCCAATCACCTACAGTTTACCTGATTTACCAACGCGCCCTTGAAATTGAACGATTTGTTCCTGAATCCTTTTTTGAATTGGAAGGAATGTTCAAAGCTGAACATGGTTCTTATAAAGGAAAAGCGAAAGGCAAAATGAAGCGCATTGAAGAAGCTCAACATTTATTAAACAAACATCGAATAGACGGCTTGCTTCCAGGCACTGTGAAGCAACTGAAAACGGAAGATAAAAAGATTCTTCCCCCTAAACTTCATGCATTGTCCACCATTCAGGCAACAGCCAATCGCAAATGGAAATATAGTCCTGCAAGAGTGCTATCGACGATGCAGAGTCTGTACGAAAAGAAACTTGTCAGCTATCCGAGAACAGACACTCAGCACATTACACCAAATGAATTCTCGTATCTTGTTAATCAGGTTGAAGCTTACCAACAGCTTATTCAGTATCCTTTCCAAGTTGCTTCAAGGAATCCAAGTAAACGGTATGTCGACAGTTCAAAAGTGCAGGAACACTATGCAATTATTCCAACGAAAAAAATTCCGAGCGACAAACAATTGGCTGGTTTGTCTCGTGAGGAACAAAATTTGTATGAAGAAGTGTTAAGAACCACACTCGCGATGTTCCATTCAGATTACTTATACAAAGAAACAACGATGACAACGGATGTAAATGGACTGGACTTTTTCTCGAGCGGCAAAACGGAAATCGATAAAGGTTGGAAAGCATTGTTTTCGAATGAAAAAGAACCGACTTCAGCAAAAGAGCCCAATTTACCGAGGCTTTCACTGCACGAACAAGTGAAAAGTAAAGTGGCAATTAAAGAAGGTCAAACTACGCCGCCAAAGCCATACACAGAAGGCCAGCTCATTGCTATGATGAAAACCTGTGGGAAGTTTGTGGAAGATGCTGTGGATACTGAAATTCTTAAAGAAGTGGAAGGGCTCGGAACGGAAGCAACGCGGAGCGGAATAATTGAAACGATTAAACGACATGGGTATATTGAAGTTAAGCGAAATATCGTTTCCATTACTGAAAAAGGACGTGTCCTTTGCGAAGCGATTGAAGGAAATTTACTTGCAAGTCCTGTCATGACCGCAAAATGGGAAGCCTATTTAAAGAAAATCGGAACGGGTAATGGCTCATCCGAATTGTTTTTAGGCAGTATAGCTAAATACTTGAATCAATTGATTCATGATGTGCCGACGCAGCTGAGCGATAAGACTTTTCACATGACGACGGAAACGTTTGTCAGTAGAAAAGAAGTTGCGACTTGCCCGACCTGTAAAAAAGGAACTATTATTTCAAGGAAGAATTTTTATGGTTGCTCTAGCTATAAAGAGGGGTGTAAACAAACGTTTCCGGCCATGTTCCTAAAGAAACGGTTGTCCGTCAAACACATTGAAGATTTATGTGTGAAAGGGAAAACAGACCTAATTAAAGGGTTTGTTTCAAAAACGGGCAAAAACTTCAATGCCAAGCTGACGTTCACTAATGGTCAATTAAAACTGGATTTTAACTAGGAGGATGACACAATGAACGAAAAAAATTATCAAGCGTTAATCGACGATCGTATATTTATTGGTGGGGTTAACGACGTACCACACGCGATTGAAGACGAAAAAATCGACGTGGTATACGATTTGCGTGCGGAAGTTGCGGCTTCATCAAGTGAAATCAGCAAACATCAGCCAATTGTGGATGATGGGGAATTCCAAGATGAATCGATTCGGACTGGTGTCAAACAAATTGTTCAGGATTACCAAGATGGCAAGAAAATCTTCTTCCATTGCAATACCGGTCGCGGTAGAGCAGGAACTATGGCTGTGGCTACGTTGATGGAACTCCGTTTAGCTGATTCAATTGAAGAAGCTGAAGCGAAAGTGAAAATGATTCGTTCTGAAGTGAACGTAAAACCTCAATTCAAAGAGGCTTTAACTCGTATTTATGGAAAATAAATAAAATTGTCATTCCAAAGCAACCTTGAGGAGGATCAAGGTTGCTTTTTTTTATCTATATGAAGAAAGCTGTGGATACTGAAGAACGTACGAAAGGGTACAAGGAAATTGGTTTTCGTCCACTCATTGTGAGTTATTGTCCATTTAACTTTGATTTTCTTCCATTCATTGTGAGTTTTAGTCCGTTCAACTATGCTTTTTGTCCACTCACCTACCGTATTTGTTCATTCGCCTGGAGAAAGACACGATTCCTCTGGAGTAAGACATCAGTTCCAATGAAAGAAAGCTGTTGATATTGAAAAAAACGAAAGGTTACATTTGCTCCTAGCATATCGCAGGAAAGAATAGGGTCAAAGGTAGTTTGACCCTATTCTTTGCGACGAGTAACCGCAGGAGCAACACTTTCGAAGCTTGAGACCTACAAGTATGTAGTTTTCATACTTGTTGGCTCATTCAGATAACGCTAATGACACGATAAGCAACAACTTCTTTTTTTGATGTAATGAAGAAAATTAATTGGAATAGTATGAGCCACTTTTAAGCAAACTAAGCAGGAGAAATCAAATAATCTCATTTGATAACAGTTAAAACTAAAATTATTATTATTTGTTCAAGTAGCGGAGTAATATCATGAACAGCAACGATTAATGGGTGAGAAATGTTGTCGTGACATGCATTCTATAGTGGTTTGAAGCCATGAAGAGGTGAAATTTCATCCATAAAGGTGTATACTTATTATAAGAGAACTTTTAGAAGAGGTGAAGAATGGATAATAATCAAATTCCAAGTGCTGTTAACAAGGACTTTTTGACAAATGAATTAGGGTTAGTACAACATTTAAATACAACCATTTTTAAGAAACGTGACTTTTTTGTATTGTCACCGTCTGTTCAAAATAAGTCTAATGGATTTGATTTAAGAGAAGTTAGTCTAAACAAATACAACCGTGTTGCCCATAATGGGTATTTGTTAATTCGTTACAAAGAACGTTTCTTGATTGCTAAGCTTGCCAATTTCAGAAAGAAAATGATGCGTGAAGAACTGAAAGCTACGAGTACTTCAAAAACGGCTCATTGGAAATTTATTGTAAAGGAAACACCGACATTGCACGTGGTCTGCCAGACTGACAGTGATGAGACATTTCCTTTACAAGAACCGTCAAGCAACCAATTGATTAAATTCTTCCAATAAATGATCGAAAGCATGCGTACACTCAGTGCGCATGCTTTTTTTGTGTTTAAAATGTATCTTCTATCTTATTTTTGTTTTTTATCCGATTTCCTCGCTTAAAAGTTTAAATAATGGGTATAAGTGTATGACAAACATGAAAACGGGAGTTGTTAAGATGGGGCATCATCAAATTGAATTATCAAATCTGACATTGGCATACCAAGACAGTGGTGAAGGTGAAGCAATTGTCCTCCTGCATGGTTTTTGTGGAAGTCATAAATACTGGGACAAGGTGATTCCGGCATTATCCGAAACGAATCGAGTGATTGTGCCCGATTTACCGGGTCACGGAGACTCCACTTTTCCTAAAGGGAACTACGGAATGGAATACATGGCAGATACGTTAGTAGAACTACTGGATCAATTGGAGTTGGAGAAAGTAACATTGTTTGGTCATTCTTTGGGTGGTTACATAACATTGGCATTCGCAGAAAAATATGAAGAACGACTGAATGGTCTCTCGTTGATTCATTCTACTGCGCATCCAGATTCTGAGGAAGCGAAAGAAGGTCGCGATGCATCCATTGAGAAAGTGAAATCGGAAGGAATCCCTGCTTTAATTGAGGGGTTAATTCCTAAATTATTTGCGCCTGAAAACTTGGAGACGCATGCAGAAGATGTAGAAAAAGCAAAAGAAATTGGGAAGGAAACAACTGAAGAAGGCGCAATCGGAATGTTAACAGCAATGAAAAATCGACCAGACCGAAATCATGTCATCAAAAACAGCAAGTTACCTGCGCTACTGATTGCTGGGGAGAAGGATCAAGTCATCCCTCCCGAAAAAACTTTTTCTGTTCATAAAGAAACCATTTCCCAAGCTTTGATTAAAGGTGCCGGACACATGAGCATGATGGAAAAACCGGATTTATTACTATCCGAAATTCAAGATTTCTTAAAATCTTAAGTACCCCAAAACGCAATTGACCATCGATTTGGTCTTTTGCGTTTTTTGTTTTTATTTTTCAAAAATTATTCTATTGACCACTTCTGTATTATCCGTTAAATTCAGTATTGCATGTAAATTTTATACAAGAGGGGACGGCAAAATGAGAACACCAAATGTAACATCAGAGAGAGAAACGATATATTTCGTATTGAGTATTATATTCAGTATATTTATTTATATCATTGCGGCCATTTCAATTATCGGAATCGGCATAGCGCTGGGTTTATTAGCCATCGTGCTTTATGCAAATATGATTATGCTTGGATCAATCCGAGGGAATGGAATTCGTATTAATCAAAACCAATTCCCGGATGTTTACGAACGGGTAGTGGTTTTATCGCAAGAAATGGGCCTGAAACGTGTACCCGATGTATTTATTGTTCAGTCTGAAGGAGCATTAAACGCATTTGCAACACGCTTTTTAGGTCGTGATATGGTTGTTATTTATTCAGAAGTTTTCGAACTTGCAAGACAGGGGGGAGCAGCTGAGCTTGATTTCATCATTGCCCATGAACTTGCTCATATTAAACGACGCCATGTATGGAAAAACTTCCTACTGCTTCCTGCAACTTTCATTCCTTTCTTATCACAAGCTTACAGTCGTTCATGCGAATATACATGTGACCGCGAAGCGGCTTTCTATACTCAAAATGGAATTGCTGCAAAACGGGCATTAACGATTCTTGGAGCTGGCAAGGATTTGTATCAAGAAGTGAACGAATCAGCTTATTTAGAGCAAATCAAGAGTGAGTCCAATGTTGCTGTGTGGTTAAGTGAAGTCTTATCTAGTCATCCTCGCTTACCAAAACGCATCCAAGCTGTCGGACAGTTTATGCGTGTAGAGGGAACACCCTCTTATGAACCGAAACAAGGGAAAATAGTGTTGGGTGCCAGTTTATTATTTGGTGGGATGTTTGGAGTCTATCTGCTGATTGTGTTCTTATTCTCAGCAGGGGGATTGGTCTATTCAAGCTTCATTCCATCTCTTCTTTCAGAGGATACATTCGACTTGTCAGAGGAAGACTATTATCCTACCGAAGGAGAAACACCTCTTATGACTGCGGCATACGATGGGGATATTGAAGAAGTAAATGCCTTAATTGATGAAGGTGTCGACCTGGAAGAAACAGATGCTGAGGGATATACTGCTCTTGCATACGCAGGTTTTTTACAGAATAACGACGTCGCACAAGTTCTCTTGGAGGCGGGAGCAGATCCGAATGCTCTAAATGACTATTCGACTGTTTTGATGGATGCTTTATACAACGAGAATTATGAACTTGCATTAATGCTCTATGAGTACGGAGCAGATCCCGAACTTGAAGATTCTTCAGGGGAATCAGCCTTTTCATATCTTGAAGTCGATAATGAAGAAGATTTTTTAAGAGTAATTAAACAATAGAATATTAATAAAATGCTCTGTTAAACTATCCTGTTGTTTATCTTCACTAGCCGCATGTACGCATGAGCCAACATTCTTTAACATAGCTAAATAAAAAAGAGGACGCGATAAAGTCATGGTTAATGACTTTTAAGCGTCCTCTTCATTTTTGCACAGAAAAAAGATCTAGAAACACTGGAAAGATGAGATTCTGTCTAAATCTGTTCCGTAATAAGTCCATCTACGGCCATTCCAACGCCAACCTGCAACAGATTGTCTACCAACGAATGTTGGGAAAAACCAGAAAGAACGACCATTTCGTAGCCATATAAACGTAAACCGGAACAAACAGCCCCTAATCGCACCGGGATCTACTGCAAAAGCCGAAACTCCACCTCGAGCACCAGCAGCTTGCTGAGGAACGAAAGATGGTGGTGGACCAGACGGCGGGCCGCCTGAAGGTTGTTGGCCTCCTCCTTGACCAGGGAATCCAGGACCTTGCCCGGGGAAACCACCTTGACCTGGGAATCCTCCTTGTCCAGGGAAGCCTGGTGGGAATCCAGGGCCACGTCCAGGGAAGTTTGGCGAGTCATCACCAGGTAAAAATGGGGGAAATTGATTAACCAAAATGAGTACCTCCTTTAAACTGTATTCGAGTTAGTATATGGCTTTGTCAAAGAAGCGTTTGGGTTCTACTCATTCGCAAGTTGTAAAAACACAAAAGTGCCAGACAAAGGTTTCTGAGAAAACCGGTGCCTGGCACTTAGTTACTTTTCTATAAAACGTACATATATACACTTAAAAAGTGACAAAGGGTTCCAAGTAAAATGAAGATGTGGAAAATTTCATGAAAACCGAGGTATTTGGATTGCAGGAAACCGGGCTTGGCACCGTAGATGATGCCTCCTATTGTGTACATGATTCCACCAACAACGAGCAACCAAAGTCCCTTCGCACTTAAAGTTGCCGCAAGTGGTGAGGCAAGAAAAACAATAATCCAACCCATTCCAATATAAAGCGCAGTGGAAAGCCATCGCGGACAGTTGAACCACACCATTTTAAACAGAATACCTGCGATCGCTAAACCAGTAACGACAGAAAATAAAACAAATCCATTCTTGCCGTTTAGAGCAATTAAGCAGAAAGGAGCGTACGATCCTGCAATCAACAAAAAAATCATGGAGTGATCAAGTCTTCTGAAAAAAGCAATGACATTGTCCTTCGCAAGTACCATATGATAAGTGGCGGATGCTGTATACAATAAAACCATGCTGATGCCAAATATGATAACGGCGACAATATGAAGAACAGGCACATCACTTATAGATGCTTTGACAGTCATAGCAATTAACGCAATGACAGATAATACCGCACCGACTAAATGAGATAAACTATTAAAAGGTTCTCGAATATAAGCGTGCATTTAAATGCCCCCAATTCAATATGTAGTTATTAATACTATGTTTAACGATATAACTATATCACCATCTAGTCAATATTTACGCTTGGTCTTTTTTAAGTTACACTGAAACTACTAAATGCCAATGAAAACCGAGGGATACAAGATGGAAAACACACAAGAATTATTGAGGAAACTTTCTTTAGAGAAGAACATTTCACTTCAGGAAATGCCCGATATCGATTTATATATGGATCAAGTCATTCAATTATTTGATCACACTTTTAAAAGTACAAAGCGCAATGAAGAAGAAAAAGTTTTGACCAAAACTATGATCAACAACTATGCGAAAGCGAAGCTGTTCATTCCTATAAAAAATAAAAAATATTCGAAGAAGCATCTCATCTTGATCAGTTTGGTCTATCAATTAAAAGGTGCTCTATCAATCAATGACATTAAGTCAACGCTGGACGGTCTTAATTCCAAACTGACAAATGAAGACTTTGAGTTAGAAAAATTCTATAATAGCTATCTTGCTATTCAGAGTGGGAATGCCTCGGATTTCGAGTCGGAATTCCAAAAAAGAGCAATAGATGTCCACAAAGAAGTGGCCCAAATGAAAGACAGCGAAGCGGAAAAATTGGAGAAAATTCTTCTGATCACCTCACTGGTTAACATCAGTAACTCGTACCGTAGAGCAGCGGAGCTGTTAATTGATGAATTAAAAGAGGAATCACAAAGGGTCACGGGCGATGTACTACCAAAAAAATGAAGAACTTGAATATCATTAACTTTCAATCTGTAACAGATAAGGAGTGACACATGTGTTAGAACAAGCAACAAAATACTTACAAACCTTTTTTGGATATGAGTCATTCCGAACCGGACAGGAACAAGTAATTACACAAGTACTAAATGGCGACAATTCAATATGCGTGATGCCGACTGGTGGCGGGAAATCTATCTGCTATCAAATACCGGCACTAGTTTTAGAAGGTACTACGATTGTTGTTTCTCCATTGATTTCATTAATGAAAGACCAGGTGGATACCTTACTGGAAGCGGGCATTCATGCGGCATATATCAATAGTTCATTGAGTCATGAAGAAGTGCGTGAAGTACTGTATGATGTGCAACGCGGAGCTGTCAAACTTTTATATATTGCCCCAGAAAGATTGGACTCCCAGTCCTTTTTGAATGAACTTCGGGATATTCCAGTACCATTGATAGCTGTTGACGAAGCACATTGTATTTCTCAATGGGGACATGATTTCCGTCCAAGTTACCGATTAATCAGTCGAATGACCGAGCTTTTCCCGAATAAACCGACAGTCCTTGCATTAACTGCCACTGCCACACCACAAGTGCGCGAAGACATTTGCCGAATTCTGAATATCACGGAAGAAAACACTGTAATGACCGGTTTTGAACGATCAAATTTAACATTCTCTGTTATTCGTGGACAAGACCGTGAAAAATTTGTCAAAGATTATTTAATGAAAAATGAAAACGAATCAGGCATTATTTATGCAGCTACTCGAAAAACAGTCAATCATATTCACGACATGCTGCAAAAACGAGGAATTAGCGTGGCAAAATATCACGGCGGTATGTTCGATGAGGACCGCACCTATGAGCAGGAACGTTTCCTTAAAGATGAAGTCCAGGTGATGGTGGCGACAAATGCCTTTGGAATGGGTATCGACAAATCAAATATTCGCTATGTTATCCATTATCAACTGCCGAAAAATATGGAGAGTTATTACCAGGAGGCAGGACGTGCAGGTCGTGATGGATTGCCGAGTGCGTGTGTTGTACTCTATGCCTCACAGGATGTTCAGACCCAACGATTCCTGATTGATCAAGCACAAGACCCAAGTCGTATACCCGGCGAACTCATCAAGTTGCAGGGAATGGTTGACTACTGTCATACAGAAAATTGTCTGCAGCAATTCATCATTCACTATTTTGGTGACGCCGATGCAGGCGTTTGCGGCCAATGTAGCAATTGCACCGATCAACGAGAAAGTCAGGACGTTACACAAGATGTCCAAATGGTCCTTTCATGCGTCATTCGAATGGGACAGAAATTCGGAAAAATGCTGACAGCCCAAGTACTGACGGGATCCAGAAACAAAAAGGTAATTGAATTTGGATTTGACAGACTGACAACGTACGGTATATTAAAGCACTACAGTGCGAAAGATGTAGCGAACTTGATGGAGTTCATGATTTCACAGGACTTACTCGCAGTCGAACATGGATCATTTCCAACAATATATGTTACCGAGAAAAGTAAAGAAGTACTGAAAGGAAATCAAAAAGTCCTTCGCAAAGGGGCGATTGTTACCCAACAAGTTACTGACAATGATCCGTTATTTGAAGAACTGCGCATCGTGAGAAAGCGATTGGCTGACGAATCAAATGTTCCGCCATTTGTCATCTTCTCGGATAAAACATTGAAAGACATGTGTGCCAAACGTCCGAAAACCGAGGAAGAGTTTCTTGAAGTCAGTGGTGTAGGTGCCAATAAACTTGAGAAATATGGAGTGGCATTTTTGAATGCCATCAATCAATGAGACCTAGGATTTTAGATCATTTCAGATTTTTCGTCTACTCTTTTTCATAACTGCACTAGCTTTTATGGGAATCCTCTTTGCTGATATGGATAATCTTCAGCGATATGTTCATTTCGATGACATGAAGATGGAAAGCGCCATCATTCGTACCATCATTAGTTGGATGCATTTGTGGTTTGCTTTCCGGTTATTTAACAGGTTCAAGGACACTCCCACGTGGTTGAAAATAGTACTGGCAGTACCGTCTTTTTTACTGGCAATATTTTGTGCTGGATTTCTCCTCAGTCTATTTGTCGATGTTGAGGGGTAATACACAAAAACAGGGCTTTTTCCGTCATCATCATTCATGACGGAGGAAAAGCCCTTTAATTATTGTCGTCTTCAGTTACTTTTCTTTTGAAACTTCCAGCTTCTCATTCCCCATGAAATATACAGCAACGATTGCAATGGCAATCGGGATGAGTGACCAAAGGAAAGTAGCCGAGATGGAATTCGACATGGCATTGATAATGACATCCAAAATGTTTGATGGAATCATCTGTCGTTGTTCGGGTTGGAATACGGTCTGTAAATTGTCAATTGTCTGCGATGCATCTTGACCAGAACCCCCAAGCTTGTCTTGTATTTCATTAGTCATCAATTTCGTCTGCAATGACCCGAATATGGTAATACCCAGCGCCAAACCCAATGACCGGAAAAATGAATTTGTCGAGTTGGCAGAACCGCGATGGCGATAATCCATCTTATGCATACTCGCCGAAGGCAGTAATGAAAATGAAAACCCTACGCCCATCCCAACCAATACCATATACAAAGTAAGTAAAATACGGCTTGTTTCAGGAGAAATTGTCGACATGAATGCCATTCCAATTGCGTAGAAAACTACGGATATAGCCATTATTTTCTGATAGGAAATTTTGGTTTGTGCAATCCCTGCGAATGCACTTCCGGCAACAGATCCAAGTAACATCGGCATCAGAATAATACCGGCATTCGTCGCGGAACCCCCATACACGGCTTGAACAAAAATAGGTATGAAAATCGTCAATCCGACAAATGTCGCACCAAAAATAAATGCGAGTACTTGTGAAGAAGCGAACAGACGGTTTTTGAACATCCAAAACGAAATGATTGGTTCGGATGCTTTCGTTTCTGCCCATAAGAAGACAATCAAAAACACAATGAAAATCCCGAATAATGTGTAGCTTTGCCATGAACTCCAGGCAAATTCTTTGCCGGCGAGCTCTAGTCCAAACATTAGGCTGACAACAGCTGTTATCAAGGTGATGGCGCCAAGCCAATCAATCTTAAGTTTTGCATTTTGCTTCGTTTCTTTGTAGAATTTCAGAATCAGAAATAGAGATACAATTCCGATTGGCACATTCACATAAAACACCCAGTGCCAGCTGATTGTGTCGGTAATAAAGGCTCCAAGTAACGGACCGAGAACACTGGAAGCACCGAATACAGCTCCCAATAATCCAGTCATTTTTCCGCGTTTTTCGGGAGGGAAGATATCAAAGACAATCGTAAAAGCAATCGGCATCAATGCGCCACCACCGATTCCTTGAATAGCCCTGTATACAGCCAATTGAGGGACAGATTGTGCGATTCCACATAAAGCAGAACCAATCAGGAAAATTGCCAGTCCAAAGACGAAGAACCGTTTGCGACCATACATATCGGATAATTTCCCGAAAATTGGCATCCCTGCCAAGACGGCTACAGCATATGCTGATGTAATCCACACGTAGCTCTCGACTCCACCTAAGTCTGCCAATATCGATCCAAGTGCAGTGGCAACAATCGTATTGTCCATCGCAGCCATCAAAATCGCTAAAAGCAAGCCTGATACGACCAGGCGTAAATTTCTTTGTTCTATCATGTTAATTGCTCCTCTTATGTAAAAAATATGAAAAATCTGTGATGGGAAAAGTATAACAATAGTGTCACTAAAAAAGAAACTTTCACTAATAAAACGAAATACGATGAAGTCGGGCTACTCATTGAAAACGGACGTATTAAACAAGCGATTGAAGTCATCTTTGAAACAATCCGCTTTGGAAATAAATACTTCGACGCCCAGCAACCGTGGAAAACCATTCATGAAAAACGGGAAGCCTGTCAAAACGTACTGCTTACTTGTGTGCATATCATTTCTAACTGCACCCAACTGTTAGCGCCATTTCTGCCGTTTTCCAGTGAAAAAGTTAATGAAATGTTACAATTGGCTCCATTTTCATGGCAGCCAATTGAAAAAGTAGCTTATCAAGTTTTCCAAGTAAGTCCTTTATTTGAACGAATTGATGTAAATCTGATCGAAGAAGAGTTAGAGAAGCTTAGATTAAACGCGAAATGAGTAAAAGAGATGGTGAATTCCACAATGGAATCACCATCTCTTTTAAATTGTACAATAATCCCACTGTAAATCATTCAATTACCTATTTGAGTACATACTTTGTGACATAGAGAGTAGAATTCTTCCAAAGTATCAAGTGTATTTCATGAACATTTAATAATTGTTAATAACCGTACCCTCCATATCCCGGGTAATAAGGATAGTAAGGATAATAAGGATAAAATGGATAATACGGATAAAACGGATAGTACGGATAAAACGGATACCTAGGGAATCTTCGGGGTCTTGGGAAACTTGGGAAACGTTGTCGCGAACGTGGACTTTCATCTCTTCCGAATGGCATAACCATTTAACTACACTCCTCATTATAAAATCTTTCTAATTTATGCAAGTTTGAAATGAATGTTTAGGTTATGGAACTCTCAAATTTGATTGTTCAAGTAATTCATTGACTTTTAATATGGAATTAATTGTTTCATCCAGATGAGACACTTGTGTGTATGATGATTTTTATGGATTTTGTGATAAATTTGATCATAGACAAAAAGCCAAACATATTCGGAAGTTTTCCGTTTAGGTTTGGCTTTTTGTCGTATCGTATCGACTTGTTTCTCTATTTGGGACTTTAATTATGCGATAAACAATTGAACTTCAATACCGGATGGATCTATCACACTTACATAATCACTTTGAACTGAAACGGTTGCACCGATTTCTTTTAATTGTGCAACAACTTTTTGTCTTGCTTCTTCACTTGGATAAACGATTGAAAAACTTTTCATTCCAAGTGTTTGTTCCGTGCGTTTAATCGAACTAGGGTTTCCCCATGTATTAAGAGCAATATGATGATGGTAGCCGTTTGAAGATATGAACAATGCTTGTGTTCCATAACGATTCACAACATCGAATCCTAATCCTTTTACATAAAACGTTTCTGCTTCATCGAGATCTGCGACACGGAGGTGAACGTGACCCATAACGGTTCCTTCAGGCATGCCATTGAATGGTGTCTGCTCTGCACTTGCCACAAGACTCTGAATATCAAGTGGATCGATGGTCATTTCAACCATGTCACGTTGCCATTTCCACACATCAGGGCTACGGTCGTAATAGAGCTCAATGCCGTTTCCATCTATATCATTCAAGTAAAGCGCTTCGCTCACCATGTGATCGGACGCTCCGCTAAACGGATAACCGGTGCTGCGAATATGATTGAAAACGATTCCTAGTTCTTTCTTGGAAGGCAGTAGCAAGGCCATATGGTACAGTCCTGCAGCGTTTGTGGGGTGGTTGCTGACTTCTATAGGTTGTTCAATTGTTAAGATAGCATCTTGTCCGTTAGTAGTAAAACTGACAATTGATTTTGTTTGAACCAAAATACGAAGTCCCAATATGTTTTCGTAAAAAATAGTAGAGCGAGATAAGTCCGCTACTTGTAATTGGACATGCTTTGTATAAGTGGTTGGATGTTGATGGAATGTCATAATCATTCTCCTTTTCGGTTACATTTTAAAAGCTAGTTACTTTATGTAAGTTAGTTTACGGGAATTTGCTGTGTATGTCAACACTTACGTTGTTTCGAATAAACTTTCCTTCAGTAGTCAAGACTTACATCAAATAGAAATGCCTCCAATGTAAAGGGAAGTGATCGGATGAAAATATGGAAACGTGCACGGCAAGTGGTTGTAGAGAGCAAAAACAAGTTATCATCTCAACCTCAACCTCAACCTCAATCACAATCACAATCACCAACACCAACACCAACACAACCTGAATTGAAACCTGTTTCCCTAGCATCTATTAAAGACGAGCTCAAAGATATTGATGATGCAGTTTTCAAAGATTATCAAACAAAAGAAGGTCTTGTTACAGTTGTCTATTTGAGCACGCTGATTGATCCGTTGATTTTACATAAAGCCATCATCCTGCCGCTAGTTAATGATCAGGGAGAAGTCTTGAAGTCTTTTGATGCAATGGAAGGTTGGAATAAGCAAAAGATACTTATGTCCATTGTCAATGGCAATACGGTTATCTATCATCATGACAAACTACAATATTTAAAAGCTCAAACATTCAGTCCTCCAGTACGAGCCATTTCCAGCTCGGAAATGGAGTCCAGCGTAATTGGACCACAAGATGCATTTACAGAATCCTTGAACACAAACTTATCTTTAATAAAAAGAAGAATTCAGCAAACGGGATTGAAAAGTAAAGAATATACAATCGGGACGGAAACGAATACAAAAATATCGGTTATGTATATTGAACATCTTGTGAATGATGAAAACCTTCAGCGAATTCAGGACCGCATCGAAAAGCTGGATTACACGGGTTTTCTGGATATCACCATGCTTAAACAATTGGTAGAAGACAATCCCTTTTCCCCATTTCCCCAATATGGTGCAACGTCCAGACCGGATGTTGCTGTCGGCTCACTACTTGATGGGCGAATTGTTATTGCAATGGAAAATAGTCAAACTGTAATGGTTTGTCCTTCATCATTTATCGAAATGTTCAATTCATCTGAAGACTTTTATAACCGGTGGACCACAGCTACTCTTTTGCGTATATTACGATTCACAGGATTCTTTATTACCATTATGCTTACACCTATGTATATCTCGGCTCTTTCCTATCATCCAGGCATTCTTCCATTTGAACTATTAATCATGATCCAGGAATCTAGAAGCAGAGTGCCATTTCCTCCTGTGATTGAAGTGTTGTTCATTGAATTGGTAATTGAGATTCTGAGAGAAGCCGGATCGCGGATGCCTACAAAAATTGGTCAAACAATTGGTATTGTAGGCGGTATCGTTATAGGGACGGCAGCAGTTGAAGCAGGACTTGTCAGTAATACACTCATTGTGCTTGTAGCGGTTTCCGCTTTATTGTCATTCCTGATGCCAAATTTCCTCATGAGCAATGCCAGTCGATTTGTTCGATACATTTTCATTTTGGCAGCAGGATTATTTGGTTTGCTTGGTCAAATGCTGGCTCTTGCCTGGTTATTCAACCACTTACTGAATTTAACATCACTCGGCACACCATATATGACGCCAGTGATACCGCGCTCATGGTCTGACCTGAGAGACAGCATTGTTCGTTTTCCATTGGCGTTTCTCCAAAAGAGAACAGGCATGTCTAGAGCTAAGAAAGTGAATAAGCCTACAAAATAGAAGGGTGATTGAATGTGGATGTAACTAAAAAGAAGGTGTTGAATGGGTACCACGTAGTTTTCCTAGTGCAAAATATCATGGTAGGCATGGGTTTGTTGTCCCTGAATAACTCTTTGAGTCCCGTTGGCTATGGTCAATGGTGGTTGCCTGTTCTTTTTGGACTAGTTGCAAATGCAACACTCATCCCCATAATTTGGTTGGCCTTGCAGTACAAAGATGATGACTTGTTTGACATTCATGAAAAATTGTTCGGAAAATGGATTGGGAAGACATTAAATAGTTTGTTGATTTTGTATGCCACTGTGCTTTTTGCTGCGGTCATTCAAAATTACCTGGATCTCATCCAAAGCACTGCTTTGCCCGGGCGGTTGATGACAGGACATTTAATTTTGTTCATCTTGTTGACAGTGTTCATCATTAAAGGGGGCATCAAGTCACTTGCCAGGTTTTGTATACTGACGTTCTTTTTAACGGGATGGATGATCTATTTTTTGCGATGGGGCATTGCAGAGGGAGAAATCCGCCATCTATTGCCTCTTTTTAATTTCACGGCATCGGAATTCTGGGATGCAACCAAAAAAGGCTACAACACATTGGTAGGGTATGAATTGATCATGTTTTATTTTCCTTATATACGTAAACCAGAAAAAGCTTTCAAACATGCTTCCATTGGCATTTGGCTGACGACCTCTTTTTATTTGGCGGTCACCATTGTAGGCGTTATGTATTTTTCGGAATGGCAGCTTGAACATGTGCTCTTTCCTGTACTTAAACTGTTCCAGGCTGTGGACTTAGCGTTTGTCGAGCGAATCGATACGTTTGGTATTACCATTTGGGTATTTTTAATCTTAACGACGGCTGGCGCTTATTTATGGACAGCAAAGAAAGGGATGGACTCTGTCCGCAATAAAAACAGTCAATATCATATTTATGTCATGGCTGTGATGACGTATATCATAATCAATCTCCCGATTTCACAGCTGATGAGGAAAGCATTATATGAAAAAATATTCTATGTGAGTTACGGCCTAATATTATGGCCCATCCTGTTATGCCTGTTGCATTTGGTCAGAAGGAAGAAGAAAGAGGCGAAGAAATGAAAAATTACCTGATGCTATTTGTGGTTTCTCTCCTTCTCTTGCTGAGTGGCTGTTCTACTGAGCAAGGTTCTCAACCCTCCCTGGAGAGATTGGGGATGATCAGTGTCATAGCTTTCGATTATATTGATGAGGATAAAATGAAAATAACCGTTATCATGCCCCAGCCTGCCACAGAAGCCATGAAGCATACACAAGCAATTACAGTAGAAACAGACATGCTCCATAAAGGGCTGGTTGAAATCGCATCCAAAGCAGATAAAGCCGTTACTTTGGAACAACTTCGTGTCGCCTTATTCAGTGAAGAATTTGCTGAAAAAGGTCAAATGAAAGAAATGGTAGAGTTTTTATATAAGGATACGGAAGTGCGATCGAACACTTTTGTGGCTGTAGTTAAAGATTCGGCCGAAGAATTATTGAGGAAAGATTATCCCGATAAACAGAATACAAGTGTCTATCTCAACAATTTATTCCAACCAAGACAATATACGTACTTTAGTCCGTTCACAACGATTCATGACTTTGTCTATGACGAAACGAATCCACTGCTGGATTCAATTGCCCCTTATGTCGAATATAAAGAAGGCATCATCCATATTAAAGGAATTGCTGTATTTGCTGATGGAGAGATGGTAACCATGTTTACACAACAAGAAGGGAAGGCCATACAAATACTGCGTGGACAGAAGAAGCTCTCTGTACTTACCACCACTCTCGATAATGATGAAAAAGAGAAAGTTGCTTTGGAATTTATTAAATCGAAAGCTAAAATTAAGACCAATCAAAACTTTAATTCACCGAAGGTCTTTATTACCATGGAATTTGAAGGGAATTTAAGTGAATACGAAGGCGGGAAAAATCTGGCGAACGATCATGAATTGGCAAATCTCGAAAAAGAGGTAAGTAAAAGTATTGAGAAAGATGTGCGAATTCTGTTGGAAAAATGTCGGCAATTATCGATTGAGCCTACTGGGTTGTTTGAGACTATGCGTATGCGTTATAAGGGAGATTGGCCCAGTGATTTGACCCAACAATTAATGGCCAAAGCTGAATTTGAAATTAAAGCCGAAACAACAATTCTGAGTGCTGGTGCATTGAAATAAATGAAGCCATTAAAGCTGAAACCTGCGAACTGCAGGTTTTTTCTTTACTCTTTTTATTTAAAATTATATACTAGAATAGTAAATTATTTACCTAGGTAAATAATAAGAAAAGAGATGACGATGAAGAATTTAGTGTTTCACGAAATGCATCAGAAAGCACGATTGTCAAATAAGGAAGTAAACGAAGCGTTAAAAGATTTTGGATTATATAGCGCACAGTGGTCCATTCTGTTTTGCCTGAAGCGATTCGGTATCATGACACAGACCGAAATTTGGCAGTATTTAAATGTCGAAGCTCCAACTGTAACGAGAACTTTGGTGAAGTTGGAACAACGGAACTTCATCATCCGTAAGGAAGGCAAAGACAAAAGGGAGAGAATTGTCGAGTTGACAGAAGAAGCGATGTATTTGATTCCAAAAATTGAAGGGAAAATTGCGGAAGTTGAAGGTAGATTGTTGCAGTCATTGTCAGACGATGAAGTAAATGAACTGACCCGACTGTTAAAGAAATTAGGTAAGGATTATGAATAAGCAATCAAATAAATCATCCATATGGACAAAAAGTTTCATCAACATTGCCGTCAGTAACTTTTTCATATTTGTAGTGTTTTATGCATTGTTAACGTTAATGCCCATGTATGCTCTTGATCTGCCAGGAGGAACCGTTTCCAAAGCAGGGCTTGTCACGACCATCTTCCTGTTATCTGTCATTCTCGTCCGGCCTTTTTCTGGTCTGATCCTCGAGAAGTTCGGTAGAAAACGCATGTTGGGATTAAGTATGCTTGCATTTGCAGTTTCTACATTTTCCTATGTATTGACGGAAGACATCAAGTTGCTACTTATTTTACGATTTATTCATGGCGTTTCATTCAGCATAGCCACAACAGTGACGTTGTCGATTGCAGCGGATATTGTTCCTCCCGAACGAAGAGGAGAAGGACTTGGCTACTTTGGCATGTCGATGAACTTGGCAGTTGTCGTTGGCCCGTTTATTGCCTTGACCCTTCAACCGCTTATTTCGTATCATTCCATATTTTTGATATTTGGTGTGATTATGATTATTGGTTGGCTTTGTGGGGTTTTTGTTAAAGATACCCTTCAAGCAATTCAGCCTAGTGCTAAGCGTAAACTGAGTTGGTCTGATCTATTTGAACGTAAGGCACTTGCAATTTCGTCTGTAGGGATATTCGTTTCGTTTGCATATGCGAGTATCATGTCATTCATCTCGTTATATGCACAGTCAATCGGGTTAATTGAAACAGCCAGTTACTTCTTTCTAGTCTTTGCAGCAGCAATGCTCATTTCACGACCTATCACAGGAAGACTGTTTGATACAATGGGACCGAATATCATCATCATTCCCTCGATCCTGATTTTTGCAGCAGGCTTGTTTGTCCTCAGTTTGGCTTCGTCTGCCTGGATGTTACTACTGGCAGGCGCGTTGATCGGTTTGGGTTACGGTACGTTATTGCCGAGTTTCCAAACGCTTGCCATTCAGGCATCGCCGAACAGAAGAAGTGCTTATGCAACTGCCACATTCTTTACACTTTTTGATACAGGCATTGCAGTAGGGTCCTTTGTGCTTGGCATTGCCGTAGCGTATATGGGATATGCAAACTTGTATATGGCACTTGGTGGTTTCGTCGTACTGATTGTCTTTTACTATAAGTGGATTATGAAAGAAAAGTAATCCAACACCATTTTCGAATATCCACGAAGTTATCCACATTTTCTTTGGTTCACTCTGTTAAATAATGTTGTTGGTAGGGAAGATAAGGACCAAATTACCTTTGGTCCTTATCTTTGAAACCTTCAGCGAATTAATTCGTATGTATAAGAGAAGTCTAGATTGTCGGGAGGAATACACTTGTTTAAAAAATTAGCAGCAGATGCACTTGGTTTATCTGATATTGGAATTGTCGTACCGAAAGCGGATTTTGATAAAACGGAGTCTGATGATTTTCTTATGCATGAATCGGGTGAAGAAATCTTCTTCCTGATTAAGACAAAAGCAGACGAGTATTGTTTTACAAACAAAGCGCTGATTCATGTGGATGGAGCAAATGCCATCAGCAAGAAACGCACACTCAAACGTTTTGACTATGCATACCATCCGATTACAAATGTTACCTTGGAAACGGCCGGAACAATTGATTTGGACGTGGAAATTAAATTTACCATCGGTAGCATCCCTATGACAGTGGATATCCATAAACGCTTTTTGGCAGAAATTAAAGATTTGTATAAAGTGTTGTTTGCGATTTCTATTGAAGTAAAAGAAAACGAGAAAAAGTACGCCATTGCAGAAAACAGTTTATCTTACGCATCCCAGTCGATGGGGCGTATTGGAAATGATGAAGTAACGCCTGCTCAATCGTTTGAAGAAATCACTCGTTTCGCACATGACTGGATGCAGGAAAATCGCTCCAAATACGCAAAAAAAGACTTTACAGATACATTTGAGTTGTATATCAATCAATAAATCTTTATCAATACAAACCGTCCATCTCTCGGCTGAGAAAGGGCGGTTTTTGTTTTTGTGAATAAAGGAAATCAATTAATTGTAGCGAATTGATTCTAAAAGAAAGGGAGTGGAAGTAAATATGTGTGGACGTTACAGTTTGTTTGCAGAATTTCGAATCATTGAAGAACGTTTTGGTGAAGCCACTTTTGATGAAGAAGATTATGAAGAAAGCTACAATATTGCACCTTCCCAAATGGTCCTTTCCGTGATAAATGATGGTAAGAAAAACCGTTTGGGCTTTTTAAAGTGGGGGCTTGTTCCATCATGGGCAAATGATCCGAAAATCGCTTTTAAAATGATTAATGCCAGAGCGGAAACTGTACATGAAAAACCAAGTTTTCGTGAAGCTTTCAAGAAGAGAAGATGCCTAATTGTCGCAGACTCATTTTATGAATGGAAACGTACGGAAGAACGCAAAATTCCGATGCGTATTAAAATGAAAAACGATGATCTCTTTGCGATGGCAGGATTATGGGAGTCGTGGAAAGACGCAAAAGGCAACCTTGTTCACACATGCACCATTCTTACAACCGAAGCGAATGAATTGATGTCATCCTTTCATGATCGGATGCCAGTCATTCTTAAACAAGAAGATGAACAAAAGTGGTTAAATCCAAATTTGAATCATGTGGATGAGTTGAGACCGTTTTTAATTCCATTGGAAAATGGCTTGCTCGAAGCATATGAAGTGTCCGACAAAGTGAACTCTCCCAAAAATAATGCACCAGAATTGATTGAAAAAGTGACGGGTTAAAAAGGAGATGTGGTAAAGGATGCCGATTTTACATGTTGCCAATGTAAGCAAGTCTTACGGGAAGCATCAAATCCTGTCGAACGTGAATTTTTCTGCGAATACGGGTCAAATCCTTGGCCTTATTGGACCTTCAGGTTCTGGCAAAACAACATTAATAAAACTCATCATGGGAATGGAGGTACCATCAACTGGAACGGTAGAAGTGCTTTCAAAAAAAGTTCCGAATCTGGACCTGCTCCAGAAAATTGGATACATGGCACAATCGGATGCGCTTTATCAAGATTTGACTGGCTTAGAAAATTTGTCATTTTTTGCTTCCATGTTTTTGATGAATAGGAACGAACAAAAAGACCGGATTGCTTATGTGACACGCATTGTTCAACTCGAAAATGCCATTCAGAAGAAAGTTTTAACTTATTCTGGTGGCATGAAACGTCGGCTCTCACTAGCAATCGCACTTATTCAAAACCCTGAGATTTTGATACTTGATGAGCCTACAGTAGGTATTGATCCAGAGTTAAGAAAATCCATTTGGCAGGAACTTGACCGGTTGAAGAATGATGAACAAAAGACGATTGTTGTAACGACTCATGTCATGGATGAAGCTGAGAAGTGTGACGAGCTCACCATGATAAGAGAAGGGAAAGTCATTACAACAGGATCACCACAAGCATTAAAAGAGGCTTATCAAGTCAGTAATTTGGAAGATGTCTTTTTAAAAGCGGGAGGGGTATTAGATGCGCATCAGGGCCCTCGTTAACCGAATTGTATTACAGCTAGCTCGTGATAAACGGACACTGGCTCTCCTGTTTATGGCACCATTACTGATTTTAACGCTTATGCATTTTTTGTTTACTAGCAATGATGTACCTTCCAGGCTAGGTGTAGAAGGTGTATCCAGCGGAATGATAGAGCAATGGAAGAGTAATGAGTTAGAGTTGATCTCTTTTCCAAAGACAAATGATATAAAGAAAACAATCATAGATAATGAATTGGATGGGTACCTTGTTGTTAATGGGGATACAATGACATTGACAGTTGAAAATACAGATCCTTCCCGTTCGAAAATGTTGAGAGCAAAAATTCAACAAGCTTTGTTCGGCAATTTAGCTGGAACGTCAGAAATAGAAACGAAATATGTATATGGAAGTGAAAACACTTCTTTCTTTGACGTATTAAGCCCTATTTTAGTTGGGTTTTTTGTGTTTTTCTTCGTGTTTTTAATTTCGGGAATAGGTCTGCTACGCGAAAGAATGACAGGAACACTCGAACGGTTATTATCTACCCCGATTCAAAGATGGGAAATTGTCTTTGGCTATTTGATAGGGTATGGATTATTTGCCATCATACAAACGATCATCGTCGTTACGTACGCCGTAAATGTTTTGGACATGGTTTTGGTCGGTTCAATTTGGCATGTACTTGTGATAAATGGGTTAATTGCGCTCGTTGCACTAAGTTTGGGGATTCTACTTTCATCATTTGCATCTTCTGAATTCCAAATGATTCAATTTATCCCTCTAGTGATTGTGCCTCAAGTGTTTTTTACGGGAATTATTCCGGTAAATGGAATGCCTGAATGGCTACAAGGTTTATCTAAAGTGATGCCGATTTCGTATGGTGCAGACGCGTTAAAGAGTATAATGTATAAAGGGTATGGTTTAAGTGACGTGAAATTGGACGTATTTGTACTTCTTGGTTTTGCAATTGTATTTATACTGCTTAATATTGTGGCTCTTAAAAAGTACCGTAAAAATTAGAGGTGAATTGCGTGAAAATAGTAGAAACAGAAAGACTCATACTTCGTCATTTAAATGAAGATGATGCGGAGTTTATAGTAGAACTCATGAATGAACCAGACTGGATAAAATATATCGGTGATAGAGGTATTCGCACGGCAGAAGGTGCGAAGGAATACATCGTGGAGGGACCGATGACCATGTATAAAGAGCATGGAATCGGTTTGTACTTAATTGAAATGAAAGAAAATGCAACACCAATCGGGATTTGTGGACTCCTTCATCGTGATTTCTTGAGAGATGTGGATCTTGGATTTGCGGTACTCTCAAAATATTGGGGTAAAGGCTTCGCATACGAAGCAGCAGAAGCTACCTTAACTTATGGTGCAGAAGATTTAGGGTATCGCCGAATTGTTGGATTTACATCACTCGATAATGAAAAATCTGCGAACCTTCTACAAAAGTTGGGAATGAAAGATGAAGGCACGATAAAATACGCGTCTACTTCAGAAGATGTCCGGTTATTTGCAAAAGAATATCAATAATACTGATGGCTTTAATAAACGGTATGGTTGGTTATCATTCATTTGCGCTTGCCGCACTTTCCACGTGAGCCAACATTTAATAAAATCAACCGTGAAACTTAACACAAAAAAGCTTGAAACGAGCCATCACAGCCCGTTTCAAGCTTTTTTAGTTATACTCTTGGAAACAAGATGTTTGAGAAAAAGGGATTGTGGTGTTAGAGGTAGAAGTTAGTACTGAGTGAAGTTTAAAGAAAATAGGTGAATAGAATGCAAATTCGAACTGAAACGAAAAATGACTATAAACATGTATTCAATCTGAATTACACGGCTTTTGGAAATAGAGACGATGAAGCAAAACTTGTGGAACGCATTCGTTTTTCAGATGGCTTCATTCCGGAATTATCGATAGTGGCAGATGATCAAGGTGAAATAGTTGGTCATCTACTATTAAGTAAGGCGAAAATTATCAATGAAAATGGCGAAAAAGAGGTAGTCGTCCTAGCACCTGTTGCTGTTTTGCCAGAATTTCAGAAAAAAGGCATTGGCATCAAATTGATTGAAGAAGGTTTGAAAAGAGCGAAAGACCTGGACTATGGACTAGTCTTACTCATTGGACACCCAGCCTATTATCCGAAGTTTGGTTTTCAACCGGCTAGAGCTCATGGATTGGAATTGACACAATATCAAGTGCCTGATGACGTTTTCATGGTTTGCGAACTGAAAGATAGAGAACTTGAAAACACCGTTGGAGAATTACATTATCCAAAAGCGTTTTTTGGTGCGACATCTCAAATTAATTAAGCTTAACGAGCGCAACATGATAACTCCATATGGCAATTGTTAGCCAACAGCCACCTGCAAAATAGCCGGCTAGAACATCACTTGGATAATGGACGCCTAAATAGATTCGGCTTATCCCAATCATAAGAATCATGAAAGTACTGAAAGATAACAGAAGAAATCGACCGATACGAGATGGAATATGACGCCACAAAATAAATGTTAGGATTCCATATATACATATTGCATTTGTTGCATGTCCGCTTGGAAAACTGTACCCACCAATTTCAATAAGGCGATGTAAATCTGGTCGTTCTCTTTTGAAAAGTAGTTTTATTACGCGAAAAAGATAGTGGGAACCGAGCAGGACGACAATGAATAGAAGGAGTTCTGCCCGAAATTTTAAAAAGAAATAAAAGATAATGAAAATGATAAAAGCAATAATGTTAATGGAAGTTCCTGATCCAATATTTGTGAAAAAAAGCATCATATTCGTCGAGAAGGGAGTTTCGAAAAATTGAATGAAAGTGGCAATGGGGCTGTCAAATTGTTCAATTTGTTTTTGTTCGACCATGAATGCAATTAGGATAAAACCAAGCGCAGTGAAGCAACTTAACAATAAAAATAGCTTATTATTAGGCTTTTTAACCAATGTTTCAACAACTCCATGCTTGTAGTTATATATGGTGGTAATTAATTTACATTACCTCCAAAATTTAGAAGAAACTTGTATACTTTAAAGTAGAGGGAATAAATATGAAAAAATTCTTATTGGCAGGCAGCTTACTAATGTTAGCTGGATGCTCGAATAGCTTAGATACATCACAATTAACTGAATCAAAAGAAAGTGAAGACGGATTCATCAAGTTTTACAGCGCACCTTCAGTGGACGTGGCCATTGATGCTTTACCCTATGAAGTCAACTTGCCCGAGAAATTGCCATTCAAAACTGTGGGATTCAAATCTTTAGGAATTACGGATATCGGTGGAAAGGGTCAAAATCCGGATGCACAATTTATGGCTTCAGATAAGAAAGATAATAACCTACTGCTTTCTACTACAACGGGTAACATAGATTATTCAGATAGCAATCCGGAAGAAATCACTTTGAATAATGGCTATCAAGCTCAATATACCTTACCCAATCAACTTGACGTAATTGTCAAAGATGTTACGTATTCATATACTTTAAATATGTCAGAGCTGAATGAGAATGAATTGAAGGATGAGTTGTTGAAATTAGCGGAACAACTAGCTGAATAAGCAAAGTAGAAAAAGCCATTCTGCGATAGAATGGCTTTACTTGTTTATTTAATTCTCACTGCCCACTTTTCGAAATAATAGATTGATAGGTTGATTCATCACAAATGACCGTAAGAACTGCATCAGATGGAATGTGTTCCTGTAAACGACGATTAATGTCCATTTTCTGACGGTCGGCAATCAATGTTGCGCCATGTACTAATAATGCATGAAATGCGTCCCCATATGTCTTCCATTCAGAGCGTGTCGGGACTTCAAACAAATCCTCGCCCACAGTGCGACTAATCAGTTGTGTCACGATATTGCCAACATTTTGATGTAAAGCAGAGCGAACGGCTAGTAGAGAAATGGTTTCCTGGGACAAAATAAACTCATCCACTTTGACATGTGAGAAGTTGGCGAGTTGTTTTTCCGTCATCACTTCAACTGTCGTATGCACATTTGAAGCAAGACGTTCACAAGTAATAGCAATCGTCAATGTCTTGGCATCTCGCAAAGACGCGACTTGGATGTTTTCATCAGCAAAAATGATGACAGACTTGGCTTTCGTGATATTCGCCTGAACAAATGGTCCTTCTTCAGATGGATCACCTTGTACATAATGGACACGATCCATGGTGACATCTGTAGGAGATGTAGGAAGAGTATCAATTATGACAATTTCCACCGATGGGTCAGATGAAAGAATTTCCTTAAAGGCCATTTCAGTTTTCTTTCCCCACCCGACAATGATGATGTGATGTTCATGTGTATAAGACAACTTACCTTCCTCCTTGCGTCTTCTGAATATGGAAAACGCATCTACTATTTTCCCGATAACAACACCGAGTAATCCAATTCCCAATAAGTACATAATGACTGTAAATAATTTACCTACTCCCGTAACTGGTGAATAATCACCGTAGCCTACAGTAGCAAAGGTGGTCATTACAAAGTAAAATGATGTTAACAATCCTTCAAACGTATCAGGTTCCAACAAGTAAATCGTCACCGTACAAAATACAATAAAGAGTAGTGCTGCAAATAATAAAGTTAAGTTCTTCATGCGGACTAGACTTAATCCAACTTTCAAAAAAAAATGCATGTAACTATCTCCAATCGCCAGAATCTGTAAGCTTAAGTTTACACGTTTTTATTTGCATGTGCTAGATAACGAACATGATTCGGTTGATTAATGGAAAGCTAAGCAAAGGACATTGACGGAAATTTGTTTTGAAGTGGAGGGAAATGTGAAAAATGATCAACATATTAGTTGATGCAGATGGATGTCCAGTAGTAGATAGCACGATTCAAATCGCTAAACGTTATGAAATGCCTGTCACTTTATTCTGCGATACAGCACACAATATGCAACGTGAAGGTGCCAAAACAGTGATGGTATCAAAAGGCATGGATGCTGTGGATTTTGTGCTTGTCAATCGCGTTAAACCTGGAGATATTGTTATTACACAGGATTACGGTTTGGCTGCAATGGTATTAGCCAAACGAGGATTAGTGATGGATCAAAATGGTCGCGAGTATACGAATGAAAATATAGATCAGCTATTGGATAGTCGTCATATTGCCAAGAAAATTCGCCAGGCAGGTGGTCGAATGAAAGGGCCAAAAAAGAGAAGGAAAGAAGATAATGAGAGTTTTGAACGTAGGTTTAATGAATTAATTCTTCAGCAATTAAATAGAAATTAATTTTTCGCAACTCATAGATTAACGAGTATTACGCATACTGAACAAGATTTCTTCTTTTCATTCTTAAAAAAAGAGGTGAAAGGCAATGAGTAAAAAACAACCACTGGATTCAAAATCAGCGGAATTACATCATAACTGGACAAGGCCAAAGAGGACCAAATCACAAGTCAACGGTAACACAGAAGAATCACAATCGACTGAGAGATTAAAAACCAGCGCCAAAATTTACCGAAACGGATAAGTTGAATAAGAAGAAATTGGGACCCGGATTTTTCGGGTCTTTTTTATTTGGAGAAGAGTTTTTAGAATGCAGTTGGCTCAGTCCGTCTTTTTAAGAATGAAGTCTGAAAAATAGTTTGTGACGTGTGAATAAAATGACACCACGTCTGAAATTACATAATCGACGTCTGAAAACGATATGGGACGCTATTTAGTGAGAACACATTTCCTCTTATCTTCATATTATTTGGATGAAGAGGTGGTGGAAAATGAGGGATATAAAAAATCCAATAGAAACGGAACAACAAGAATGGCGAAAGCAGCAAAGACAGAATCGACTGAAGACGTGGCTAACCATTTTTTCTCCAGTATGTCTCTTGCTCATCTGGCAATTTCTATCTCAAACCGGACTGATTGATGCGAGGTTTTTCCCTCCGCCAACTGCAATTGTTACCACGTTTTTCGAATTGCTCACGACTGGTGAATTGTTTCATCACATTAACATATCACTATTCCGAATAGGGTTTGGTTTCTTACTAGGTGTTATTCCTGGAATTATCATCGGTTTGTGTATGGGGTTATACGCGCCAATCCGCCATTTTATTTCTCCAATTATTATGGCATTGATGCCTATTCCCACACTTGCATTATTACCGATTATATTAATCATTTTTGGTATTGGTGAAGTGTCGAAAGTTGTTACCATTGCGGGTAGTGTCTTCTTTCCAGTTGTGATCAATACCGTAGCTGGCGTTATTTCGATAGACTCCATTTATTTGGATGTGGCGAAGAATTATGGAGCAAGCAGTAAGGATTTCTTTTTGAAAATCGCTTTACCTGGTTCGCTTCCCGTCATGCTGGAAGGCATTCAAATGGGGCAGGCAATTGCGTTGCTTACCATTGTTGCAGCAGAAATGATGGGCGCAACTTCAGGAATTGGTTATTTGATTTGGACGTCCTACAGTGCGTTTTTATTAAAAGAGATGTTTGTCGGATTAATCCTGATTTCGTTCTTTGGATATATCTTTTCATTGTTATTACGTGGCTTACAACGAAAATTAGTTCCGTGGAGGTGACGACGTGAGCTCAAAATCCAAAATATCAATCCATGAATTAACGAAAGTATTTTACAAGAAAGAAAATAGTGTCACTGCACTTGAAAATATCTCGCTCGATATTGAAGACGGGGAATTTGTGTGTCTCGTTGGTCCGAGCGGCTGTGGAAAAACAACGTTACTTCGCATTCTGGCGGGTCTTGAAAATCAAAGTTCAGGAGATTTTACCATTGAACCCGGAGATGAAGATCGACCGAGTCAATCGATGGTGTTTCAGGAACGTGGCATACTCCCTTGGCTGACTGTTGAGGAAAATGTAGCGTTCGGACTGACGATGCGGCACTTGCCAAAATCGATTGTAAAAGAACGAACAACGTATTTTTTGAACAAAGTGGGTCTTGGGAAATTCGCCAAAATGTATCCGAAAGAGCTTTCAGGCGGCATGAAACAACGTGTCAGCATCGCTCGGGCGTTTGCTAATGACCCAGAAATCTTATTGATGGATGAACCATTTGGAGCTTTAGACGAACAGAATAAATACATTTTACAAGAAGAATTATTGTCGATTTGGTCGGAAACAAAGAAAACGGTGTTATTCATCACACATAGCATCGACGAAGCATTGTATTTAAGTGATCGTGTATTACTCATGAGTGCGCAGCCAGGCAAAATCGTGGCAGAAATGAAAATAGATCTGCCTCGTCCAAGGAAATTAGAAGACTTTCGCTCGAATCCGGAAATGGCTTCGAAATTTCTGGAAATCTGGCGTCACTTGCAAATAGAAGTACAAGGATCAAGATTGTAATCGAGGAGTGAATAGATGAAAAAGTGGCTAGGCATGTTGGGCGTTTTGATTTTACTTGTTGGGGGTTGCTCTGATAAGGAAGCAGTGAAAGTGAATGACGATGTAAGTAAAGATAATCCTTCTGGTGATTTAGCACCTTTAAGTAAGAAAACGAAAGTAGTCATTGCAGAAGACGGTTCTGCTTCTGGGGCAGGCTTTTATATTGCTAATGAAAAAGGTTATTTTGCTGAATATAATATCGAAGTGGAATTTGCAACATTCGCGAATAGTGACGACATGTTGCCAGCATTGGCATCAGGGGATGTGGATATTGCAGGAGGTATTTCCTCAGCTGCCTTCTTTAATGCGATTGCACAAGGAATCGATGTGAAAATTGTTGCCGATAAAGGCCATAATGAAATAGGGAAGTCCTACTTCACATTTGTAATAGGTGCTGATAAACAGGATGAAATCAAAACATACAGTGATTTAAAAGGAAAACGCATTGCAGTTTCAGGGGAGCATGGAGTTGACGATTATATATACCATCTAATGCTTGACCACGCAGGTCTGTCGAAGGATGACGTCGAGTTTGTTCTTATGCCGGATTTCGGAAACATGATGGCAGCCATCGAAAACGGCTCCATTGATGCAGCTTTGAATATTGAACCTCTAATCACGCAAGGCGTTGCCGAAGGTATTCATGTTCGATTAGGTGATGCAACCGACTTTGCACCGAAAGCTCAAATTGCCATGGTACTAGGTTCACCGAAGTTCATGAATGACGAGCAGGACGTGTCCTTACGTTTCATGGCAGCTTACTTGAAAGGTGTAAGAGATTACAATGATGCCTTCAAAAAAGGCGAAGGCACAGATGAAATCATCGACATCATGACAGAATACACAGCTTTAAAAGATGCAGCTGTCTGGAAAGATGTATTTGTCACTGGACTTGATCCAAATGGCAAAATGTTCACAGATGATATTCGTGATCAGTACGAACTGTATAAGAAGAATGGTGCAATTAGAGGCGAGTTTGATTTTGATGAAGCCATTGATACAGACATTACGGAAAAAGCAGTTAAAATCATTGGCAAATATGAATGATAAATTTCAGTCCATGACGGGTTGCCATACGGCAGCTTTCATGGGCTTTTTATTGGAAAGAAACTTGAAAGATTTTGTTTGAGGAGTATGATGTAATAAGAGTTACAGAACAAAATGAAAGAAGATGAAAAAATGGATGCACATTTCTTTGGCATACTACTTGAAATTATTTTGATTAATATCGTATTAAGTGGCGATAATGCCGTCGTCATTGCGCTAGCAAGCAGAAAATTATCCGAAGACAAACGCAAGAAAGCCATTTTCATTGGAACAGTTGGTGCACTTGGATTGCGTGTAGTGCTAACATTTGCGGCTGTCTATCTTTTGGAAATCCCGTTTGTAGAAATTATTGGTGGATTATTGTTGTTATATATTGCATTTGATTTAATTAAATCTGCTAATGAAGATCCAGATTTGCACTCCTCAGCGTCGCTGTTTGGCGCTATTCGTACGATTATTTTTGCTGACTTAGTCATGAGTCTGGATAATGTACTGGCTATTGCAGGAGCTGCAGAAGGAAATATCGTCTTGATTGTCATTGGACTGGCTATTAGTGTGCCACTGATTATTTTTGGTAGTCAGCTCATTATGAATCTAATGGATAAATACCCGCTCCTTGTGTGGGCAGGTTCGGGCATCATTGCCTATACTGCTGGGAAAATGATGGTTGATGATAAATATGGCCATTTATTTGTAGAACGTACTTGGCCAATTCTTGAATATATCATCCCGATTGCTTTTGTGTTATTAATTGTTGGGTTAGGTACAGTAGTCAAAAAAAGACAGCAAAAAGAAGGTCTTACTAAATAAAAATGAGCTGCTCCTTCGTGATTGAAAAATCACGGGTAGCAGCTCATTTTTTTATTTATATGGAGAGCAGTTATTTTGAAATATATCCTTTTTTAAAAACACATTTAGATGTGTGCATTTTTGACTCCTATATTCACATATTCTTAGTGATGCCAGTGTGTATTTTATTTCTATTTGAAGGCTTCAAAACTTAGGAGTATGGGTAATGAAAAGAGGAACTTTATGATAAACTTAACGTACTATTTTCTTAATTTTCCAACTTCATATATAGAGAGGGTGTTTTCATGTTTACTACGTACAAAGTTAAGCCGTTTTTTGACGAAATGTTGAAGGCAAGCGGAAAACCGAAGGATCATTATCAAAAATTTTATGAAATGCTCCATAATTTTTCTGCTGATGAATTGAAAGAAAAACATGAAACAGCCCAATTATCGTTTTTGAGACAAGGCATTACTTTTACTGTCTATCATAATAATGTTGGAGCTGAACGCACAATGCCTTTTGATTTTGTGCCGATCATCATCCCTCCAGAAGATTGGGAAACAATTGAAAAAGGAATGGTACAACGTACAAATGCACTCAATTGCTTTTTGCACGATGTATACAATGAACAGCAAATCATTAAAGACGGGATTATCCCTAAGGAACTGGTTGTGGACAACCCTCATTATTACGTTAAACAAGTACAGGGAATAAAAATTCCATTGAATAATCATATATTTCTTGCCGGAATCGATTTAATCCGGGATGAAAATGGCAAATACTTAGTACTGGAAGACAATTTACGTAACCCTTCAGGCATTTCGTATGTTTACCAAAACCGCTATGTAATGCGTCAGGTATACCCTGAATTTTTTGCAAAACATTCCGTTCAGACTTTGGAGCATCAAGTGACTTATTTGCACGAAGCGATTATGGACCATGCTCCTGAAGGGGTAGACAATCCTCGAGCAGTTCTACTTACTCCAGGTATTTATAATTCGGCTTACTATGATCATGTGTTTCTGGCACAACAAATGGGTCTACATCTGGTTGAAGGCCGTGACTTATTCGTCTCCGGCAACATTGTTTATATGAAAACGATCCGTGGTCTTGAAAAAGTGGATATCATATATCGTCGAATTGATGACGACTTCCTGGACCCTCTGGCGTTCAGGGAAGATTCAACATTAGGCGTTGAAGGTTTGCTTGAGGCTTATCGTCAAGGAAATGTGGCAATTTTGAATGGAATTGGCAATGGAGTGGCGGATGATAAAGCGATGTATGTCTACGTGCCAGATATGATTCGTTACTACTTGAAAGAAGACCCAATTATTGATAATGTCATGACTTACCGTCTTGATCATGCCGAACAGCGAAACTGGGTACTGGAACGATTACACGAATTGGTAGTTAAAAACGTAGGGGCATCAGGAGGCTATGACATGCTGGTAGGGCCTCATGCAACCTCAGTGGAAATCGAGGAATTCCGTGAAAAAATTCTTGAAAACCCTCATCAATATATTGCACAACCGACGATAAAATTATCGAGAGCTCCTTCCTACCAAGGGGAAGAATTCTATCCTTGTCACGTGGATTTACGAGTGTTTGTCATGAGAGGAAAAGAAACACATGTATTCCCAGGGGGGCTTTCCCGAGTAGCATTGAAAAAAGGATCCCTTGTCGTGAATTCATCGCAAGGTGGTGGTGGTAAAGATACATGGGTTATGAAGTCTGGAGGGATGAGCTAATGTTAAGTCGTGTAGCAGATTCACTCTATTGGATGGCACGGAATATTGAACGTACAGAAACAAACGCGCGAATTTTGGACGTTCATTTAACACAGATGGTTGAGACTTCGAGTGAAGATTTGTTAGACGGTAAACACTGGCAAATAGTGTTTGAAGCGTGTTCAACTAAAGACGAACTAGATAAGCTAAAAAGTAGTGAAGATGTTCAAGATGAAGATTATATTCGTTATATAGCCTTCCATATAGATAATTTTAATTCAATATACAGTTGTGTTCGCGTAGCCCGGGAAAATGCACGAATCAGTAGGGATCACTTGCCGAATGAACTATTTGAAGTTCTAAATGATCTGTATCTGTTTACCATTCAAGCAGAACAGGAAAGTTTTTCGATTCATCACTTACGCACGTTTTTGCGTAAAGTGAAATTGACGTGCCTGACTGCCCAAGGGATTATTGAATCTGGTATGTCCCGCAGTGTCGCATATCGCATGATGAAAATCGGGAAGTGGTTGGAACGTGCAGAAAAAACGGCACGTATTTTAAACGTGGTATGTGAACAGACACGGGAAACCCAGTTGTTTTACAAAGGCGACGATTACTATGCATGGTTATCGGCACTTCGCATGTTGAATGGTTATGAAGCCTATTTGAAAGTAAATCGTCCCAAGATGGATCCGAAGACCATCTTAACTTTTTTAATTACTGATGAGTCGTTCCCACAGTCGATTCATTACAATATCAATCATGTAAGGGCAGCCATTGATATTTTGGAGAATGCAAAAGTTGCACATTATTCTTCCGAATTATATTACGCCCTTGAGAATGTGAAAAATGAATTTGATGAAATGTCAATTCAAGAGTTAAATTCTGATGATATGCTGGCCTTTTTAAACACGTTCCAAAACAAATGTAATGAAATTGGACAAATTTTCTCGAAGACTTATTATTTAATTGAACCAATTGGTACGCAACGACAAGTTCAATTTTTAGATTTTCCTCAACAACCGATTACAGAAAAAGCTTCCTCCATGAAATACAAAATTGAACATACCAACATTTTTGATTACGATTCATGGGTGGATCAAAGCATGAACTCAATCCGATTAAAGCCCCGTACGGATGAGTGTCAACGATTGCTGTCATATCGAACGGATATTAATCCGGTTGCTCTAACGAAAGAACATGTGGATATTTGGGGGAACAGTGTCGAATCATTTTTTATAGCGGATCATCATAAGCATCTGGAAGTTAAGGCAACTTCCATTGTTAGCATTCAAAAGAGTCCTTGGATTCACCGCATTGATTATTCACCGGAAATGTATGCGATTTTCCATTCCGATTTATTCAGCAGTCACTATTTAGCTTATTTAAGTAATACGGCATACACCTATTTAACTCCAGAACAAATGGAACAAGTCGATAAGGATACCGGACAGATGGCCAATCCTGTTCAATATGCAATTGATGTTATGGGTTATTTGTTCAATCGTTTTACGTATGACGGTTCCTCGACAAATGTTTCAACAAAAGCGTTGGAATCCTTTGATTTGAAGAAAGGTGTTTGCCAGGATATTTCTCACATCATGCTTGGTATACTTCGCGCTAAGCACATTCCGGCAAGGTACGTCAGCGGATATTTGTATGTCGGAGAAAATTCGGCATTAGTTGGGGACGCAGCAAGCCATGCATGGGTTGAAGTCATGGTACCCGGTATAGGCTGGGTAGGACTAGATCCAACAAATAATGTGGAAGCACTCGAAAACCATATTCGGGTTGGCGTGGGTCGTGATTACGGGGATGTCAGTCCGGTGCAAGGGGTTTACCGAGGTGGCAGCCACGAGCTTGATGTGAAAGTATCCGTCAGTTTAATCGATCAATAAAAAGAAGCCTTGACGACAAAATGTGCGTTAAGGCTTTTTTGTATTTTTTTCAGCCAGGGAACCGTGATTTAAAAGTAGTGTGTTTGTGCCGATGCCTCCAGAGAACTTCCATAATAAAAGCCAAGTAGCGAATCATGAATGCTACTTGGCTTTTGGCTATTTGTTATCTTTAAATTCTTGGTCGTCCCCGTCGGAAAATTCAACTTCCAAATCGAATTCCTTGTACTCTTCCACGCCAAAGGCCTTTGCCACTTTTTCAATGACTTCTTCTTTACTCATGTCTTTCGTAAGTGCAAGCTCTTTAAAGAGTGGTTCAAGCTTTTTATAAGCTTTATCTCCCGACAAATTTAACGATTCCAGCTTATTCAAGTACTCCGCTTCGGTCTCGGATACATCCACGTCAAACGAAACATCAATTGCGTCTTTCTGATCTGCCGTATCTATATTTAAATCAAAAGAACGGAATCCAAATTCACTTTCGGCTTGTTCCCCGGTAGGTCCATTTTTCACTTCCTCCTTTTCTCCGCATGCGCTTAACAGCAACGCAGTCGTTAATAGGAAGGGTCCATAAAAAGCATATTTTTTAGTCTTCATGATTTGTTCTCCTTTCAAATTGTTGTGTTGGTTTAGTTTTGTTTAGTACATTATGAGTATCCCTAAAGGATGAAAATTTTAAACTGTTTGTACGTAGGCAAGTTATGTGCAAATCGGTTTGAAATTCGAGATAATAGGAAATCTAACTATTGAAAGGATGATGATTGATGGCAACCTATACAGAAATTACAACAATTCCAGAGTGGGAAAATGTTCTTCAACAATCAAAAGAAAAGCCTGTCTTACTGTTCAAGCATAGTACTACGTGTCCTGTGAGTGCTGCTGCTTACCGCGAATTCACTTCATTTGAAACGGGTGTTGACGCTTACTTAGTGAAAGTCATTGAAAGTCGTCCAGTATCGAATGAAATCGAAAGTAATTTAGGTGTTCAGCATAAATCACCACAAATTTTCATCGTGTCGAATGAAGAGCCAGTCTGGCACGCTTCTCACTGGAACATTACCGAATCAAAAATTGGTCAGGCTATTCAAAGTACCCAAGGATAAGATAAAAAACGAAACCCACTTACTCGAGTGGGTTTTTACTCTTTAATTACTAAATTACTGAATATTCATGCTTTCCACTTATGTTTATAGTAATATTCTCTTACAGAGCAATAGTTAACAATAATAAACTGAGGATGTGCACAATTGTGGATGATATTTTAAAAGTAGGTAAATATTTGGTGGATCATGCAGAAGAAATTGTTACAGAAATGATAGATTCTGCACTTAAAAACGTGGAATTTGAAGTAACAGATGAAATGATTCAGCAATCAATCAAAATCAATGTCGAATTTTTGACGTTATTGGTTGATTCATTTGAAGATAGCAATGAAGTAGCTGCTGCGGAATTGGTCAAATGGAGTAAAAAGAACGGAGAACAACAAGCTGCTATGCTTTCTCAATTATCGACAATGATCAAACCTTATGCAAAAAATCGTTTGATGTACTTGGAAAACATTAATAGAATATCGATGGAGCATGATTTATCGACGGAAGATGTTTTGAAAATCAACAATCGTGTAAGCTATCTACTGGATGTCAGCATGATTGAAACGATTTTTGCATATGAGGCTTACCGTGATGACCAATTGAAAGATCGCCAAAAAGAAATCAACGAATTGTCTGCACCAATCGTACCAATCCAACATGGTATTGCTGTTTTACCTTTAATCGGTGTTATTGACTATTCACGAGTCCAGCATTTATTGAACAATGTTCTACCGACTATACCAACTCTAGACATCGATCATTTAATTATCGATTTTTCCGGTATCTTAACGATTGATTCAGAAGTCGCTCAACATATTTTCACTATTCATAATGTGTTGCAATTATTGGGCATTCACATCATGTTTACTGGAATTCGGCCGAACTTATCAATGGCAGTTGTTCAAGCAGGAATTGACTTTACTTCATTCAATACATATGGCAGTGTGAAGCAGGCAATTGAAAGCTTAAGATAAAGGTAGTGAGGTGAAATACATGGTGAAATTGGTAAAACCAAGTGTGGACTTGAAGCTGGCTTATATGTCTCACTATGAGGAATGGAAAGAAAGCGAAGAAGAAATGATTCCTTGGGTAATCGGTAAAGACCCCACAGATTTTGAAGGGATGGTTTCGTCTTTACTGGAAGCTGAAAAAGGGATTGGCTTACCCGAAGGATGGGTGCCTGATTCGACCTACTGGTTAATTGATGAAGAATACCGCATTCTAGGAGTGGTCAATATTCGACATTCGTTAACTAATCACTTGATGAACGCCGGAGGACATATTGGCTATGGTATTCGTCCATCTGAACGCCAAAAAGGATATGCAACAGAAATTCTGAGATTGGCTCTTGAAAAAACAAGAGAGCTTGGTATCAAGCGTGTATTAGTCGTATGTGACGCAATTAATATCGGCTCTGAAAAAACCATCCGTAAGAATGGTGGCGTCGAAGACAACGACTTTGTTGAAGATGATGGAAATGTGATTAAACGTTATTGGATTGGCTAAAACTTTCTCTATAGGTGAACTGTGTATAACTGATAGATTTTTAACGCTATTTGTGATAGCATTACACTCTAAAGAAGTGAGGACGTGACTGAATATGATTAAGATTGAAATGCCAAAACCAGACTTAACGATTGTTCAACGTGAACAAGACCGATCAAACGACGAGCCAGAAATTCCATCAATTTATGGTTTCATCGACTTCCATCAAATTGCACGAGACAAAGGCGGCATCATCATGTTTTACAATAAAGCAGATGAGCTTTTGTTCGTTGGGAAAGCACGTAAAGTAAGACAGCGTGTAAAAAAACATTTTGAAGATAATGTTTCACCACTTAAAGAGCACCGTGATGAAGTAGCGAAAATTAAGATTTTCTATGTTGATGATGCAATGGAACGTGAAATTTATGAGACGTATGCCATCAATAAATTTGTTGCGAAATACAATGTCGATAAAAAGTTTACACATTAATTATTGAAAGCTGTCCTGTAAAGGACGGCTTTTTTTATTGTTTAATATTTGATTTCGTATGCGGTTGTGAGACGTTTATTGTTAAATGCCTCATTTTAACTAATTAATTGATCCAATTTGATTGATAAATTTCTCCTCATACATGATTTTCTATTTGCAAAGTTTACCACTAGAGCAATTGATAGTTACTTTTAAAGTAATTATTTTTACTGTAAAAAGAAAAAACTATTGCATTGTAAAGTAATTTAAATTACTATTAAAAGTAACGAAGGGGGATTGAATAATGGACAATATTCGTTTAAATGTCGCTTTACTCAGAAGAAAAGTTCCAAATTTAACAACCGCAGCGAAATCAATTGGCATTCGGCCAGCAACTGTGTCTAATTTATGCACGGGAAAAATTGATTTAGGAAAAGCGGAGGTTCGCACTTTGGTTGGTCTTGCATCACTTGCTAATTGTTCAATAGACGAATTAATCATTCGAGGGGAGAAATTGAATATGATTGAAACGCAAATTAAGACTTTGGATTTCTTTGCACCGCTTGTAAAAGGCGGTACGACAGGTATAGTGGCTCGTCCAGGCATGGGGCAAGTGGTGATCCTGGCTGAATTGATGCATCGCTTTAAAGATAGCGACCTCACCACAGTCTTTTTACTGCCGAAAGGGAGTCATCCTGAACTTGAAGGGACAACTGAATTGGCTGATATCGTCACAACTACGATCAATGAAACATACTCGACTTTAACTTCACAAAATGGAGAAGTGATATTCATTACAGACAAGAGTTATATCGTGTCTGGTGAACTGTTGGACTTACAGGAAAAACTAGTTGCAGAACGCGTGCAAAATGTAACAACCATTCTTGTAGATTTATCTGGGGAAGTGGTGGATGAAGACATGCCATATGGTCCACTTGAAACGTTGTGGCAACTGGATGCGGATTTGGCAAGCCGTCACCAATACCCAGCTGTCCACCCGATTTATTCAACTTCCTCGATTTTGGAAGGGATTGATTTGGACCAACGTCATTTTAATTTGAGACAGCGTGCACAAAAATTGTTGCGTCGCTACCGTGAATTGCGATCAGTAGTAGCTGTGCATGGCAAGGAGAAAATTCCTGCAGCCGAGGTGGAAACATATCTACGGGGAGAACGGTTGGAAGCATATTTCACGCAACCATTTTTTGTAGCAGAATCTGTTACGGGCCAAAAAGGAAAGACTGTGGCATTGTCACAAACATTGCAAGACGTTGAAGCCATTTTAGATGGCAAGGCGGATCAACTTTCAATAGACGAGCTAAAATACAGTGGAAGTTTAACGTAATGAAAAAGAGTGGGAATTTCCCACTCTTTTTTTGTGTACATCTCAAGTGATTAAAGAATTGCTAGGTCGTCCGTGGAAAGAGAGCAGAGTCCATCTTTTATTTAAGCTGATTTTTATTAAGATTACTTCTGCACCTAGCGAGCCGCAAGAAAGAATATGGTCAAAGGTAGTTTGACCATATTCTTTGCTCAAGCGGAACATACATTCAGCCGAAATGTACGATAAACAATCCTCTTTATTAAAAATCAAAAGAAGTTAAAAGTGCCAAAAATAAAGGGAATGAGTCCGTGTTTAGCGAAATAGTATATAGTTAGAATAATTAAACTATTAACTAAAGGGGAGAAACTCAGATGACGTTCAAAGTTCAACGAATAGAAGATTTGAAGAAAGTAGACGTATCGCAGCTGGTAACAGAAAGTGAAGAAGAAGGTTACCGTTTCTTGACTCGTTTAGTACATGATTATGAAGATGGATCAAATACGTTCAACAAAGACGGGGAAGCGCTTTTCGGAGTGTGGGAAGGTCCCGATAAATTGGTGGCAATCGGCGGCATCAATCAAAATCCGTATACGGAAAACAAAGATGAAGCTCGCTTAAGGAGATTTTATACACTCGGAGTTGCCAGACGACAAGGGGTAGGCTCTCAATTACTCACCGAACTTGTGAACCATGCCAAAGGCAATTTTTCAAAAATCACATGTCGTACTGAATCTGCAAAAGCAGATGCTTTTTACCGGGCGAACGGATTTGAAGAAACTCATGATACGCCTGATACGACACACGTGATGAAACTCGGTTAACCATCACGTAAACCAGTATTTATTTGTGGAAAACAAAAACCTTTAAGAGGAACGGGATTGGCCGGCTCCTCTTAAAGGTTATTCAACGATTTCAAAGGTTTTTAGCATATGATGAAATCTTGCTCCATGTCCTTCAGCAGCTTCGAGGAAATAGTACTGCGTGATGACAAAACTTCCATCTTTCCCGTTACTGATGACGTAAGCATGAACGATTTTGCTGTTTGCTTCATTGCCTGCTGCACCATGTAACTCATATCCTTTTACAGGTTCCGTTACTTCTACAACATCCCGTAGCTCGGGAAAGTCTTTTTTTAGCACGGCTCCAAATTTAACAACAAGTTCTTCTGGTTTCTCATCGGGAACTTGCATGATGTCCATCGTCACTTCCGGATAATTTTCAGGCACTGGGTAAACAGGAGTAATGATATCTGATTCCTCACCGTGGGTCAGCTTGTAGCGTGTTTCATCTACATAAATCACATATTCCGAATGTTTCCCTTTATTTAACTGGACTTCAGTTTCTTCATCCTCTCCTTCAATGCTTTGAATTACTTCTTTCTCAGGGAGAAACATATCTTTAATTTCTTTCATAAACGCCGTTCCTTTATCCGTTTGCAAACTGAGTGCAATCAACAATGCGACAGTAAAAGTGATGAACAGTGGAATTGCCTTATTCCTCTTTTTCACTTTGCTCATTCTTCCTTTCATATTTTTAATACTACATTTGACTTTATTTTGGCAAAAAAGTTTTAATCTATAGAAAATATTTTTTTAAAAGGGGCTATGCTATAGAAAGCTGTTAAAATTGAATAAAAACCGAAGGAGTGCATTTGACCTTGCTTGCCGCAAGAACGTGAAGTTTGATGCCAACAAGTATGTGGTTTTCATACTTTTTGGCTCATGTGACTAGCGCAAGTGTGCGATTAACAATACCTATAAAAAATTGGAGTGATATTAATGGCAGGTGTAACAGGAATTGGTGGAGTGTTCTTTAAAAGCGAGGACCCAATAGCCTTGCGAAACTGGTATAAAGAAAAATTAGGAATAGATTCGGATGAATACGGCAAAGTGTTTCTTTGGAATTCTGTAAAGCAACCAGGTATAGGGAGGACGATATGGGCGCCGTTTAAAGAAGAGACGACTTATTTTGAACCATCACAGAAGCAGTTCATGATTAATTTCCGCGTAGATGATTTGGTTGAATTGGCTGAAGAACTTCAAACGAAAGGTGTCGAAATCCTAGCACCTATTTTGGAAGAAAGTTACGGGAAATTTGCACACATTTTAGATTTGGAAGGAAACAAAATCGAATTGTGGGAACCTATTGGTGAAAATATTTTAGATTTGGCGAATGAAGAGACAAGTTGAAAAATTAAACCTCGGCTATGCGATCTTTGGTAAATTTTCTTGTTATTGGTCACATTTGAGCGAAATGTATGCAGAACAAAAGAAAACTAGAATCATACGACAATAAGTCGCGTGTTCTAGTTTTTTTGTTGTTTTATGTTGAGATATATTCGAATGAGGGCGAAGAGTACCAACAGTCCTGAGCAAATCCATACAAAAAGCATGGAGAGACCCAAACCGATATTTGCATCGATTGCGGGATGAGATTGTTCATTAAACAGGGAATAAATGAATGGCCCGCTAATTCCTATAAATAAAGTGATGGCGACAAGCCATCTTTTTGGAGACATCAGGGTGCTGGAAAAGAGAATGGTACCCAGTATAAGGGGGATCAGCGTTTGTAATAATTGAATCATTGTTTGAATGGGATCGGTCATTACGAAGCTCTCCTTTCTTTAATCCATTATATGTTTGATATATCAATCTATGAAGGCGTTATTCAAAATAATAGAGAAAGAGGCTGACTCAATAGTGAGTCAGCCTCTAGTCATTTCATTCTCTATATACCCTCTAAACTCATTAATGTTTCTTCGTATTCCATTATAGCTTCATCGAGTAATTGAAGTCCTACATCAATTTGTTCTTTTGTGACGATTAACGGTGGGATCATTCGGATTACTTCACCGTGATTTCCGCATAGATAGAATAACACGCCTTTTTTAAGAGCCGCATCCAGAATTTTTAATAAGCCCGAACCATTGGGTTGACCCGTTTGTGGATTAATGATTTCAATTCCTATCATTAATCCTACAGCACGGATACTACCGATGACACGATGTCTTTTCTTCATTTCTTCAAGCTGTTGAACGGCATATGAACCCATCTGTTTTGTGTTTTCAAGGAGATTTTCTTCTTTTATTATGCTCAATGTCGTCAAAGCGACTGAACAAGCGATTGGATTTCCTCCAAATGTCGTCCCATGACTGCCGAGTGGCCATTGCTTCATTAATTCATTGGACGCAACGGTGGCACTAAGAGGTAAGCCAGATGCAATTCCTTTAGCAATCGCCATGATATCTGGGGTGACATCGAAAGTTTGTGCCGCAAACCATTCGCCTGTTCGACCAAATCCAGTTTGTACTTCATCAAAAATAAGCAATATCTGATGACGATCGCAAATTTCACGAACTTTTTTCAACCAGCCTTTTGGAGGGACAACATAACCACCTTCGCCGAGGACTGGCTCTAAAATAACGCAAGCTACTTCCTCTGGTGTTACTTGATGACTAAACAAAGTAGCAAAATCTCTTTCCAATTTCTCCATGACATAAGCTTCTGGATCTAAACCGGCCGGACATTCTTTCACGTTTGCGTAAGGTACTTGATATGTAAGTCCTGATGGCTGCATAAACTTACGGTATTTGCTTTTCGAGGTAGTAACACCTAACGCACCTAATGAACGCCCGTGGAAACCACCTGTGAATGAAACAACATACGGTCGTTTAGTCACATATTTTGCAAGTTTAAGTGCGCCTTCTACCGCTTCGGTACCGCTATTGGCGAAGAAAAAGCAATCTAGGTTACCAGGCATAATGTCGGCAAGTTCATCTGCCAGTCTTAAAATAGATTCATACATAATTACACCTGATGGGCCATGCATTAAACCATCTGCTGCGTCTTTGATAGATTGAACCACTTTAGGATGTCTGTGACCGACATTTGTTACAGCAATACCGGACGTGAAATCAAGATATTGCTTTCCGTCTACTCCGAAGTAATAACAACCTTCTTCTTTGATGACAGGAAGATTCGGATGATCTTTGGCCATGCTCGGAGCTAACCGATTTGGCATGTTTTTGACCAGATGGTCCCATTTATTTTCCATACAATTGACCTCCAAGATCATAGTGAGCATTATTTCGATTTAAGAAAACGGTTCTTACTTAATTGATTTCAGGCTTTCTTCCCGAATGAGAGACAATAGTTCTTCTTTGTAATGTCCGAATTCTGCCGTGTTTTTCATACTGAATTCCCGTGGTCTATCCAGCGTGATTGGAATTTTCTTTTTTAAACGTCCTGGCCTTGCGGTCATCACATATACAGAGTCAGCTAAAAAGATAGATTCATCGACATCATGTGTAATAAATAAAATCGTCTTTTTGGACTCATCCCATGCTTTTAGCAAAACTTCTTGCATGATGGTTCTTGTTTGTGCATCCAGTGCTCCAAATGGTTCGTCCATCAATAATATTTTTGGATCATTAGCCAAAGCTCGTGCAATGGCTACGCGTTGTTTCATACCTCCAGATAATTGAATAGGGTAATGCTTTTCAAAACCTTCCAGCCCAATTAACTGAAGGTAATGTCCAGCAAGATCATCCCGCTCTCTTTGGGAAACGCCTTTTAACTTTAAACCGAATGTGATGTTATCTTTGACATTTAACCACGGATAGAGAGTGTATGATTGGAAGACCATGCCACGATCCGGACCAGGACCGTTAATTTCTTGTCCATCAAGCAGGACCTGACCCGAAGTAGACACTTCCAAGCCTGCTACGATACGTAGTATGGTTGATTTCCCGCATCCTGAAGGTCCTAATATGGTGACGAATTCACCGTCTTCCACAGTAAAAGATGTCTTTTCAAGCGCTGTGGTTTCTCCAGATTTCGTTTTAAATATTTTACCTACATCTTTGATTTCCAATTTTGGTGTGATAATTCGTGGAGCTGTTTTCCCTTCACTTAATATATTGGGTGTTCCTATTGCGTTCACTTCTAGTTTTGGTGCGACCATCTTAATAACCGTCCTTTCTCATCCAGGAAAACGAAGCGCGGTAAATGGATTTGAACATGATATCTGTAATGAGTCCTAACAAACCGATAATTAAAATACCGACGATAATTTTTTCTGGTTGGAGGAAGCGGGAGGCTTGCATAATCATGTAGCCTAAGCCACTGGATGCTCCAACAATTTCTGCTACCACTAAATACGTCCAAGCCCAACCAAACGTAATACGAAGCGTATCTACGATTCCCGGTAATGAAGCGGGTAAAATTACTTTAGTGAAAATTTGAGCATTCTTGGCACCAAGTGTATAAGAAACATCGATTAAATCGTTTTGCACGTTTTTGGTAACATCCATAACCATGAGTGTAAGTTGGAAGAACGTTCCTAAGAAAATAACGGCCATTTTTTCGGATTCGCCAAGACCAATCCATAAAATTAATAAAGGAATAAATGCGGATGCAGGCATGTATCGAATAAACCCAATAATAGGTTCAAAAGCACCTTCCATAATTCTTAAGGATCCCATGAGTATTCCTAGAGGAATGCCAATTAATGCGGCGATAAGAAATCCTGTAAATACCCTCGAAAAACTGATGCCGATATCAGAGAAAATCTCTCCGCTCATAAACATTTCTGTTGCTGTAGCTAAGACTGCGGTTGGAGTGGGTAAGAACAAGGGATTTACGAACCCGCTATAACTTAGTAGCGACCAGATCCCTAGAACAAAAATAAATGTAATAAGACCAGCAGAAGTATAAATCTTTTTAGGTATCTCTTTATTTGGTGTAAACCATTTGGTTCCCATTTAGTACCCTCCATCTATGTATGTATTTTGGATTTGAGCCTAACTTGAATAGGCAAAAACCAACGCCTATCAAGTTAAACCCTGAATATCAATCACCAAGATGGTACGTGACAATTCATACATCCTATTGAAAGCCGTTTAGCTCATTTGAATTAGTAATTAGTTACTCTTGAAGAAAACTTCCATTCACAACATCATCTGCTTTTAAGTCTTTCTCAAGCATGTCTTGATCTTTATAAAACTGAATAGCATTTTCTGCTGATTGATAAATCGAACCTTTTTCGCTTTCAGTACCAAATAATTTCGCGTTATCTTCTTTTGTAAAGAATTTCAATCCAGTGACTGTTGCTTCAAATTCTTTTACGTCGATATTAAGACCTTTTGCCATAATTTCATTTGCTTCTTTTTCATTTTCTTTCCAATAATCCATTGCTTCACCCATTGCTTTTACAAAGGCTTTTATATCCTCTGGGCGGTCTTTTATCACGTCTTCTTTAAAAGCAACTGTATCTAGGATGATGCCTGGTAAATCCTTTGTTGTTAATAAAACTTTTCCGTTAGCCTCCGCACCTTTAGTCAACCAAGGTTCCCATGTAACAGCGGCATCTACTTTACCAGCTGCAAAGGCTGCACCAGCGTCACCAGCTGACATTTGAACAACAGTAATATCATCTTCCGTTAATCCACCTTGCTCTAATGCTGTTAAGGCAAGCATTTGGCTAGTTGAACCAACTTCAAAAGCAACTTGTTTGCCTTTCAAGTCTTTCACATCATTAATATCACTTTTCACGAGAATTCCATCACCGCCGTATGAATCATCCAATAACCATACAACTTGGACAGGAATATCAGCTCCTGCTAATGTGACTTGTACATCTAAAGCAGTCGCCATTCCGTCAATTTTGCCACCTGCTAATGCAGCTTTACGTTCTCCCAAACCTTCAATAATTGAAAGCTCCACATCCAGACCATTTTTCTCGAAAAAGCCTTTTTCCTTCGCTAAGAACAGTGGTCCATAACCTGTCCATGTAGGAAGAGTTACTTTTAACGGTTCTCCTGATTTACCAGAAGCAGTGGATTCACCTTCTTTACCACATGCGCCCAACGTGACTAGCAACATAAGCGAACATAAAACTAACAACCATTTTTTCAACATAATTTCCCCCTATTACTAAAGTATGTGACTATCTAAAATATCAAGTCCCTGGCCAGTAGGGGCTTAATCGTGTTACCGGATGATTTCGAGATTCTGAAAATTAATAATGGGTAGGTGAGTTAGGAAAGTATACTCTTAAAGGTTAACCAACAAGTATTGCTCTTTTAATGTTTAAGTGATTTTATCCATTTCATCTTCCATAGGGGAGCTGGTATATTTTTTTAACTTTCTAACGACTGAAGGTTGGCTGATTCCAAGGACGTGGGCCATTTCTGTTGTCGTTTTATACCTTTTTTGTGTATTCAGCAGTACTTTCTTCTCTACAAACTCCAAAATATGTGGCAAGGTTTGTCCATCAAAGTCAATCCCTATTTGTTCTCCTTCAGAAGGTTGATAGTGTAATGGTAAATCTTTAAGCGTTATTTTATTCGAATCACTTGTGATGAAAATCCGTTCCAAAACATTTCTCAGTTCACGGAAGTTTCCTTTCCATTCAAGTTGGAGAAGGTGAATATATAGATCATCTGCTATTTTCTTTTCATCGTTATACTGATCGATAAAGCCCTTTACATATAAGGAAATCGCTTTTTCAAGATCCTCGGGTCTTTCTCTTAGAGGTTTCAAATGAATGGGGGCGATATGAAGAAGATAGAATAAGTCTTCCCGCAGTTTTCCTTCTTTGGCTAATTCATCGAATGGAGTTTCACTCAACGCTATAATTCTGGCTGTAGTGTTTTTGTTCAAAAGGTAGAATAATTTTGCTTGTGAAGCTAGCGATAGTTGATCCAGTTCTTTTAATACAAGTGAACCGCCAGAAGCTATGGATAAATAGCCTTGTGATTGGGACTCTTGATTACCAATGAAAGCGATTTCAAATACAGCTTCAGGAATTGTACTGCAGTTAACTTCAATAAATGGACCATCACTTCGATTACTTTGACTGTGAATAAATTTTGCCAAGGTAGTCTTGCCGACACCACGTTCACCATGAATGACAATCGGAGCATCGATGCGTGCGATTTTCAGGGCTGTATTAACTGCACGCGCAGAAGATTGACTCTCCATAATGGATCCATCAATTTGAATATGCTGATCTCTTAGATGGGCAAGTTCTTCTTTGACCTTAGACATTTCAGTCTCTAAATCTTGCAAGTATTCTTTCATAACAATGAGCTCTGACAGTTCGTAAGAATAACTGATGACGAACTCGACTTCACGTTGTTCATTGAAAAGGGGAATGCCGGTAATTAATACTTTTCGTCCAGAGGGTGTAGTTTGAACGGTCACGATTTTCTTCTTTTTTTCCACAACTTCAGGAGTAATTGCTGGAGAAAAAATTCCTTTCGCTTCCAAGTCAAAAACAGACTTTCCTAAAAGTTCCACAGGGGTCAGGCCATAATGTTCGCCGCTGATTTGCGTGACTTTAATGATTTTTCCTTCCCGAGTTGTGATGATAATGTCTTCGTCGTGTGTGTCCATTATTTCTTCATCGGTATTTGGCAGTAATAACATTGTATTCATTCCTAACTCCTTTATTCAGTATTGTATAAGACTATACAATACTGAATAATCTAATTACAAGTGTAATTTAAAATATTCTAAAAATTTATTTGTTTTGAAATAAAAGTCAACAAAAAAACGCCTTTCAAAAGGCGTCCAATTTGGCTATTAAATTTTGAATATATTCGTCGGAACGATGCTTCAAGACTTTTTGGTTCAGGTCATTGATACCGGAATCGGTCCAACCTTCATAGACATCTAAATGCTCATCCACAAAATCCAGGAAAGCGAGAATATCCCAATAGGGAGTATAGTTTTCATTGGATAATTGCATGTACGCTTCCAGAAAATAATCGGCAATTTTAATACCATATAGCATCACTAAGTTTATTCGGCAATGTGCAACATCTACCAAAGACGGACCTTTGCAAGCATTGATCCAATCAACGACACCATTCAATTCATTTCCTTCCCACAATATGTTGGTCGGATGGTAATCACGGTGAATTAAAACAGGTTGAAACTCGGGAGAATTTGAACTAACAAACTCAATGGCAAATAACCACGCCTGTTGTTGAGCAGTCCATGTAGGTATCGACACATTTGTAATATCCACATAGGAAGAGTAAGTCCATTTAAAGGTATCGGGAATTGTAGTTTGATGGATAGCATGCAGTGTACCAGCTAATTGATTTAAGCTGGTTGGTAGATTGCATATATCCAATCGAACTTTTCCGGGTATTTCAGTCATCAACAAAGCTTCAAATCTAGGAGTTGCTTCCGAAATGAAGTGTGGAGTTGGTACGGACATACACTCCATGAGCAATAAACTTTGCTTTTCATGTTCAATTAAATCTGGCTCGTCAGAAAGCCATTCACGATTCGTGATAAGCCTCGAGACGACAGATTGTCCTGTTAAAAGCTCATGCTTAGTCATCTCGGATGAAACGCCACCTTTTAATGTGGCACTTCTCCTAACACGATGTCCGGTCGCTTCTTCAATCCATTTTTCTAACATGAACTCACTCCTCGAAATATAACTACTCCTGTTATTTTTGAAGAACTTTCCAGGAAGCGCGTGAAATTTCTTCGAGTTCTCCCGCATCGAGTTTAAACGTTAATGCACCGACATTATCTTGTGCGTGATGAACTTTAGTGGCACCGGGAATCGCAAAAACCGTTTCTCCATGATAATGGATAGTCCAGTTCAAAGCTACTTGGCTGGCACTGACATTGTATTTTTCGCCAATGGCATCCAGTAAAGTTATGAGTGGTTTAGATTCTGCCAATCCTATTTCCTTGAATTTGCGTTGAAATCTACGAGGTCCTTTGGCATCGTGAATCAATGCAGGATTATCATGAAATTTCCCAGTTAGTATTCCTTGCTCAAGTGGCGAGTAAGCAATGATGGAAATGCCTAATTCCTTCGCGCGATCCAGAACTCCGTTTTCCTCCATACGTCGGTCCAGTAAACTGTATTTCACTTGATTCGAAGCCAGTGTCAGTCCGTTTTCACTAAGAATCCGGTGGGAATTGACCATTGCAGAAGCGTTGAAATTACTAACGCCGATATGGTTAATATGACCAGCTTTTACTAGCTCAATCATGGCCAGCATTTGCTTTTCAACAGATGAGAGTGAATAGGGTTGATGAATTTGGTACAAGTCGATCCTGCGATTTTGAAGAGCCTCTTTACGATTATTAATCGTTTTCGGAATGGAACCTGCTGTTCGAAGCATAGGCCACCATTTAGTCGCAATTCGAGCTTCTTCAGGGCTTGCACCTATATTTTCAAGCGCTTTCGCTAAAATTCTTTCGGACTCACCGCCACCATATACTTCAGCAGTGTCAAACCAATTGATGCCGCCATCCAATGACGTTTTAATGATGTTTTCCGTAAGTTCATCATCCAGTGCTCCCCAAAATCTGCCAACGACACCTGATCCTTTACTGAATTGCCAAGTCCCTAGTCCAAGGGGGGACAGGTGTAAATCTGTTTGGCCCAGAGTCCGCTTTATCATAGTATTTTCCATATATATCAGCCTCCAAAAGGGCATATGATTTATTAGTTCCAGCTCCAAGCACCAGTGTCTGGCTAGAAAGAAGCTTTTCGCTTTTATTGTAAAAGTGTACCATTTAGTCTCTTAAGATAGCGAATATGTAGCGGTTTGAAAGTTTCAATGAACTGTCCCATAATAGAAGGTAATAAATGATTAATTAATGGGGGAAACACAATGAAAGATGATTTGGAATTTGATCTGGAAATGGCAAGAGAATACGATAAAGGCATTCGCCGTGCTCTACCAACTTACGATGCATTGTTCCGGATGGTTCAGTCATTCCTTCGTGCGAATGTAAACGACTCCGCAAAAGTGTTGGTCATTGGAGCTGGCGGAGGAAATGAAATCGTGACCTTTGGAACAGCAAATCCTACGTGGACTTTCGCCGGAGTAGACCCTTCAGAAGCTATGCTTGAAGTCGCTATGCAAAAAGCGAAAAACGCAGGAATCGAAGATCGAGTGTCCATACATACAGGGATAGTTGAACAAATCGAATTTAATGAAACTTTTGATGCTGCCACATGTTTGCTTGTCCTCCATTTCGTTGAAACAGTTGAAGAAAAACTGAGTTTATTGAAAACAGTAAGAGAAAGATTGCAACCGGGAGCTCCATTTGTACTCGTATCGATGTTTGGTGATCAATCGAATCCAGAATTCGATGAGCGGATGAATTTATGGAAATCGATTTGGCTGGATTTAACTGATTTAACACAAGAAGATGTGGAGGCGATGGAAGAGTCGGTTCGTGAACTGTCATTCATACCTGCAACTCAGATTGAAGAACTCTTACAACAAGCTGGTTTCGAGCGGGTAACACAATTCTTTTCGACCACTCTATTTGGTGGCTGGATTGCGCATGCAACAAAATAAAAGACAGGGCAGAGGCCCTGTCTTTTGCTATTCAATCATGTAATTCAATTCTATCAGGAGGAAATTAATGGGCGAAACCGAATAAAACTTTGCTCATGCCGATTAAACTGAAGTTGATGCCGAATAAATCTTTATCCATGCCAAATAAACCGTAACGCAATTATTCAATCAGAGCTTCAAAATAGAAATTTGCTTTTTTGGAGAGTTTTAAAGGATCCAATTCGTTGAAATTAATATTCTTTAAGTTCTTTCTCTCAAACACCATATTGAAAATAGTCATGTTATCAATCGGATTACCTTCTAAATTCTTCATCTGATTTCCATCTTCATCTAAAGCCGGGACAGCAACGATAAAGTCAACTTCTGTCACTTCCGATTGTCTCTTTATATCCTGTAGTACACTAGCACAACTTGAGAGGATTTCGGCTTTAAAGTCTGCATAGATGTCATCTTCATAAATATAGGTCAATGCGATGACTTTCATTTTGCCAGTCGTCTCATCGAACTCCAGAACTTCTACAGCGTCTTCAGGAAATTCATGGCGATGACCGAAATTTTCTATGAGAGAATTTGCGATGCTTTTTTCCAATTCACTCCTTGGATGAGTTGATTCTTTTTTATTCACATCATCTGAACAACCAGATATCAAAAAAGTTAACATACATACAACAGTTAATAATTTCTTCAAATGTTACGTCTCCTTCTAATCGATTCCAGAAAAGTATAATAGATTGCACCAAATATTAGTATATACTTCTAAAATTCTTATAGTTTCCCTTTATGCCCAGTAATCGCTTCTAATTTAATTAAAACCGCCTCTGTTGTAAGGTTTCCAATCTCACTCAAAAGGGAACTTCAGTTGTAAGAGTAAATGTAGAGGAAGTGGCCGTGATGAACACATCAACAGCACATGCGAAAGATAAAATGAGAGAAGCGAAACCTTGGGTACGGAGATTCGGGCGATTCGGCTATATGACAAAAGGTGTTGTTTACGGGATGATTGGAATCCTGGCGGCACTTGCTGCTTTCGGACCCGGAGGAGATACAACCGGAACTTCGGGTGCATTGCAATCCATTGCAGAAATGCAATTTGGAGATTTTGTTTTATGGGTCATTGGCATCGGCTTAATTGGTTATATCATGTGGGATTTCATAAAAGCTTTTAAAGATCCTGAAAACGAAGGAAATGATGCAAAAGGGCTGATTAAGCGGACCGGCTATTTTATTAGTGGGATTATTTATGCGAATTTAGCTTTTGGGGCAATTAAACTGGCAAGTCACACTGGAAACGCTGAAGGTGGAGGCGAAAAGACGATTTCAGCCAAATTGATGGAGCAGCCCTTTGGGGAATGGATAGTCGGTTTAGTGGGAGTTATCATCATTGGTTATGGACTTTATGAGCTCTATAGTGGAGTCAAAGAAAAGTTTATGGATAAATTCAAAACATATGAAATGAATGAAAAAGAACGTAAAATAGCACGACTTTCAGGAAAAATCGGATTGAACGCACGTGGAGTGGTACTGAGTATGGTAGGTTTCTTCTTTATCCGTACTGCCTATACGAATAACCCAGAAGAATCCAAAGGTTTGGGTGGGGCATTAGCGGAACTTGCCAGACAACCATTTGGCCAGTTGATTCTTGCTATGGTTGCTCTAGGTCTGATTTTATACGGTATTTATCAAATCATACGTGGACGCTATCAGCATATGAATTTTGGCTATCACGGTAAATAAGAGAAAAGAACCGTTCACTTTTGTGAATGGTTCTTTTCATGTTCAAGTAACCATTCTTTTCGCCATGTTTCCCACGCAAATCCGGACAGAGATCCATTTTTTCCGACCACTCGATGACAAGGCACAATGAGGGCTAATTTATTTTTCCCGATAGCCGATCCAACTGCCCGAACTGCTTTTTGTCTATTAATTTGGTGAGCAATCTCGGAGTAGCTGCTTCGTTTACCATATGGGATGTGGATGAGCTCATTCCATACTTCACTTTGAAAAATGGTGCCGTTCAACGATGGAATCGTAAAGTGTATAAGTTGACCTTTGAAATAAGAGTCAATCTCATGAAGGAAAAGTTTGACGATTTCATTTTCATGGGAATGCTTTTGTTCTTCTACGAACAATACAGATATAAGGTTTTCCTGAGTTGCTATTACTTCAATGAGTCCAATTGGTGAATTCAAATAGCCTCTATACATATGAACACCCCCTAGTCCTATTATAAATAACTTCAGTTCTGTATGCTTTTCAATTGTTGGCATTTAATTTTCAGACAGAAGTAATGTGTTACTATAAAGAAAAAAGTTTTGATAAACGATTCTGTTTTTTATCGTACAGTTTGGTGCATGTTTAGCATGAGCCGACAAGTATGAAAGCCACATAAAAGGGGGGCATTGCCCATGAAAGAATTTGAATGGATAGCCATCAGAAACAATGATAATCGCTTTGATGGTCGGTTCTTTTATGGGGTTTCGACAACACTTATTTTTTGTCGGCCATCATGCCCTTCCAAGTTGCCACTTCGTCAGCACGTCTCCATTTTTTTATCACAGGGTGCAGCCTTGGAGGCTGGGTATCGTCCATGTAAACGATGTTGTCCAGATGATGTGGCATTTGTTCAGCCGCGTTCACAAATTGTCAATCAAACCATCGAAATAATTGAAACACAATTAGCAGAACCTCTTACATTGAAAAAATTGGCTGAGCAACTATTTGTTTCTCCAACCTATTTACAGAAAGTATTTTCGAAAGAAATGAACGTATCACCAACACGTTATTTAATGAAAGCAAGAATGGATCTAGCAAAACAGCAACTCCTAACGACTGATTTGCAAGTAAGCGATATTGCTCAATCTGTCGGTTATCTGAATGCCGCCCATTTCTCAACAGCTTTCCATAAATACACCAATCAGTCCCCAACACATTATCGAACGGAGGTTCAGTAAAGGAAGTACTTCTTATGCGTGAATACATAGCTTTAATTGCCTTAAGTCTGTTTTGGGGTATATCATTCGTATTCATTTCAATTCTTAGCGATTTCTGTTCATATGATAGTTGGATTGGTTGTCATACTGTGTGGAGTGTACTTAACCACACGTCCAAAACTCACTTTTCTGAAGTGAGTTTTTTTAGTGTGACGAAAGAAGTGAAAATCTCCCGTTTGTTTACATAACCTTCATTCAGTCCACATATATAGAAATAGACATTCGACAGAGCGCATGTGAGAAAAGAACGTTTTTTACAATCACTCTAAAAATTACATAATATTCAAATTATTTTATGATATGCTCTCTCCAATACTATTTTTAGGAGGAACGAAGTTGAAAGTGAAAAAGTATATTCTAACTCTTTTTATAGTGATGCTCGCTTTTTATCCATTTACGGATGGAACCAAACAACAAACGGCTATTGCAACAGATGAATATGCCCAATTAGGAATCAGCATTAATAAAATTCTTCAGGACGAACGTCTCGACGGTGCCACCACAGGTGTGAGTATTAGGAAAGCCAACTCAGGAGAACTTATTTATGACCATTTTGGTGAAACGAGGTTGCATCCGGCATCGAATATGAAACTTCTCACAGGAGCAGCTGCTCTCGAAACACTCGGAGAAAATTATAAGTTCTCTACGGAAGTGTTGAGTGATGGCACTGTAAAAGCGGGAATGTTGTCGGGAGATTTGTACTTGAAAGGTAAAGGGGATCCTACGTTGTTAAAGCAGGACTTCGACGTATTTGCCAAGGATCTTGCAGCTCGTGGTATTAAGAAGATAAATGGAAACTTAATCGGTGACGATACCTGGTATGACGATGTCCGTTTGTCGCAGGATATTACTTGGACGGATGAATCCTATTATTACGCTGCACAAGTATCAGCACTAACGGCATCTCCGAATGCAGATTATGATGCAGGTACAGTAATTGTGGAAGCACATCCAAATTCAATTGTCGGTGAACCGGCAAAGATTAAAGTATTGCCTGAAACTGATGTGGTAAACATCATCAATCGTTCTAAAACGGTTGCTGCCGGAGAAGTGAAAGACATAACAATTGAACGGCAACATGGATCGAACAATATCATTATTGAGGGAACAGTCCCAGCGGGCGGCACTGTCACCCGTGAATGGATTGCGATTTGGGAGCCTTCCTATTATGCGTTGGACTTGTTCAAGACATCTTTGGAGGAACAAGGTATTAAATTTGTCGGTAAGCACAAAATCACGTTAGGCAAAACGCCTAGTGATGCTCAATTGCTGACTTTTAAAAACTCAATGGCACTGAAAGAACTATTCATTCCTTTCATGAAACTTAGCAATAACGGACACGCTGAAGTATTGGCAAAGGAAATGGGCAAAGTGGTTTACGGGGAAGGAAGCTGGGAGAAGGGACTTCAGGTGATAGAAGAGAATTCAGAGGAAATGGGTTTGAATATGGAAACAATCATGATCCGCGATGCTTCGGGCATGTCTCACGTCAATTTGATTCCTTCCAATGAAGTAACAAATCTTCTTGTGGCTGTACAAAATGAGCCATGGTACAAAACATTCTTATCTTCATTGCCAGTTGCAGGGATAAGTGACCGTTTTACCGGAGGAACTTTACGCAATCGAATGAAAACTGAACCTACTGTCGGAAATGTGAAAGCAAAAACAGGTACATTGACCGCCGTATCTGCCTTATCTGGATATGCCACCACAAAAGATGGTGAGTTGCTGACATTCTCCATTCTGATTAATAATGATTTGGCAGCTGTGACGCCAATTGAAGACCAAATTGCCACAGCGATTGCAAGTTATACAAAATCTAAATAATCAGTAGCTTCCCGCTCTAAAATGTGGGAAGCTATTTTTATGTAGAAATAATCAGAATAGAAGGAGAAATATATGTTTACGACAAAACAATTGCAAGACATTGAGACTCTTCAAAAAGAATGTGAAGCACATGATGGGATACAACTGAAACTGAACTGGGAAATGCTAAGGACCCGTGATTTGGAGGAACGTGACTTTCTTTATTATGAAGAAAATGAACTAGTTGCATTTTTAGGGATTTACGCTTTTGGTTCAACTGCGGAAGTATGCGGTATGGTAAAGCCAAGCGAACGCCGGAAAGGTCATTTTAAACGTTTGTTTATGAAGGCGATGGCAAAAGCAAAACAACAGAAATTCAAGAAAATTTTGCTCAACGCACCAGCTGAATCTCAGGAAGCGAAGGCCTTTTTGAATAAACATGACGCCGTTCCTGCATTTTCCGAACACCAAATGGAGTGGCAGGAAAGACCTCTTAATGAAGTAGAGGGTGTGACTTTACGAGAGGCAAAGAATGAAGATCTGGACATGAGAATTCGTTTGGACGTCGAGGCGTTCGGTGTACTAGAGGAAGATGCTAAAGCAATGGAAAGCAGAATAGAAAGCAGAATAGAAAGCGATGAAGATACCGATATGTTAATGATCGAAGTGGACACTCAAACAATCGGAAAGATTCGTATTAAGCGTGAAGATGGGCAAGCATGGATATATGGTTTTTCCATTCTTCCTGATTTCCAGGGGAAAGGTACAGGTCGAAAAGTGCTCCAAAAAGTCGTCAAAGAACAAAGTATGCAAGGCCATTCCGTGTATCTGGAAGTGGAAACAAAAAATGCTCATGCCTTGAATTTATATGAATCCGTGGGTTTTAAAGTAGTGCATGCCCAAGATTACTATCTATACAAAAATGAAAACGACTAAGTCAGCCGTTTCCGCAAAAAAGACGAAAGGACCGGAATGAACGGCTCTTTCGTCTGTACTGTATTAATAAGATTCAAGCATATTTGGTTTTTTGTCTGTCTTAAAGACGAGTACCTCGCTGGAAGGGTCGTATGAATCACCATAAAACTGCTCATCTTTAAAGGTATGGATATTTTCATAAGTCCACTTCATTGCGTTATAAATTTCTTCTTCATCCTGATCGGTAGGTGACCAATAGAGTATTTCAAGAACGGTATTTTCGCCGGTGGCTAAAGATCGACGAGTATAACCAATGCGGGATGCATGTTTGAAGTCTTCCCGGGCGTAAAATTTAAGGCGTTTTTCGGTATCCGTATCTTCATAATTTACAGGTTCGACTTCAAGGAGAATTGCTTTGTTCTTTTCTTTTAATTTGTTCAGAAGTTTGCGACCTAATCCTTCACCTCGGGCTTCTTTCGACACAAAAAGATAATCCACAAATACAAAGTTTTCAAACTCAACGTACATGAGCACGTGTTTTGGACCTTCATCTTTTATATAAACATTACCCTTTTCAGTCAGCAATGTCTCCATATGTTCTTTTGATTTCATTTCTTCGACTGGAAAATATTGATTTAACTTTTCATACCAATTCATTTAAACTTTCTCCTCCCAAAATTATCTTTTGCCTGGAGTTTTTGTTTTGTTGCGCGAAAATAAGAGGAACAAAGTAGGCGAGAAAATCCTCGGTATTATGTTTACCCAAAACCTCACAACTCTAAACATGTTTAATGAATAAAAGCCTAAACTAAGTGTTTCATCTTCACATATTTGAAAGTTCTCCAGTAAAATTCTTTTTTTGTTAAACGAAAGTAACAGAAGTTAAAACTAATCGCCATTATCAATTTTAAAATAGTAGTCTGGTCCAGAAAAAACATGACATAATTTCAAGTCCATTACGTTCAGACTGTTCCCTCCAGTACTTCCCGTCTAACTGTTTCTTCGAGGCTTACCCCTATGTCCATTAAACCAGCGGGAAACCCAAAAACTCCGGGTTTACGTTCTTGCGATAAAATTTCATTTTTATCATTTAAAATAATAACAAAGGATCCCGGTAGGAGAAGGGGACGGTGAACCATATGATGTCGAAGTTCCTCGTAATAATCCATTAGAAACTTCCTCACTTAACCATTTTCAAGTATGTATACCCGTTATTACCAAAAATAACTTATAATAAGAAAAACAAACATAATAGGACGTGAATGTATTGACGAAAAAGCTTTGGTTTCAAGTTGGGGTCGGGATTTTGCTGGCTTTACTTATTATACGAATGTTTATTGAAGTTAAAGGGATATTTTCGCCGCTTGTCATTATAGGGCAAACCATATTTTTACCTTTATTGCTTGGAGGGGTTTTATTCTATTTAACGAGACCTCTGCTTAATTTTTTAGAGTCAAAAGGCTGGCCGAGATGGACAAGCATTCTAGCTATCTTTATCGCGATTGGATTTTTCCTTTGGTTGTTCTCATTCATGATTGGTCCGGCAGTTACAAAGCAAGTGAATTCATTAGTTGAAGATGCACCAAAAATTACTAAAGATGTTCAAACCATGGTTGATTATGCACTTGATCAAAAAAATCGTTTACCTGATTCGATAAAAGAATCAATTGATAATCAGTCTTCAAAAGTGAATGACTTTGCACAAAGATTCGGTGTTGGGCTAATCACATTTATTCAAAGCATGTTCCAAGGGTTATTTTTATTGGTATTGATACCGTTTTTCCTTGTTTATTTATTGAAAGATCACGAGAAGTTCGCACCATTTGTTGCCAATTTCTTTAGTGGGGAACGGAAAACATGGATTCGTAAAACATTGGTCGATATTGATATCACACTGAAATCCTATATTCAGGGACAACTATTTGTAAGTTTTGCAGTTGGTATGATGTTGTTGATTGGATACTTAATTATTGGACTAGATTATGCACTCATTCTCGCTATTTTTGGGATGTTTATGAATGTCATTCCTTTCCTAGGTCCTTATATTTCTGTAATTCCTGCTCTTATTATAGGTTTCATTCAAGAACCACAAATGGCTATTTATGTAGCGATTATTATGCTGGTTGCACAACAGATTGAAAGTAATTTAATTTCACCGAATGTCATGGGAAGAGCTCTAGATATTCATCCTTTGACCGTTATTACAGTCATTTTGGCTGCAGGAAATATTGCCGGGTTATGGGGGATTATTCTTGCGATTCCAACTTACGCAGTGATTAAGACGATTTTGAAAAATGCTTATGCAAGACGCGCGGAAATCAAAGAAGCTGCAACTTCAACAGTTGAAGAAGAATGATGATAGAAATGTGAAAAGCCGGATCTCCAAAAGGAGAGTCCGGCTTTCGCTTATTCTGGATAACGTTTTTCACTTGAAGAAGTATCTTTTGAATGTCGTTTATTTTCTTCATCTTTTACTTTTTCAATTAATTCTTCAACAGGAACAGCATCCACGGTTTGCATGTCTTCATGCATATCGAAAAGGCTTTCCTTGTCTGTTTCCACTACATCTGGATTGTCTAATTTACGACCTTTTTGATTTTCACATTCTTTATCGTCAAAAGGGTTGTTCGTCATACGAATCCACACCTTTCAAATGCTTATTTTCTCACCATATTAACTAACATGTGAGCCAAAGCATGTTGCTGATCTTTATCGCCAGACTTCCATAATTCTTGTAACAAGTTTTCTTCGCTGTTACGAGGCTCTTCATTATTTGCTAAATAGCCTGCTACTTTTTCAGCAGTCTTTGCTAATTGCTCTTCGCCAAGACCTAATTTTTCACCCATTGCTACTTTATCGCCTAAATAAGATTTAAAGGTTGAAAAATTCGCTAAGATTTCTTCTTTTTTTTCTGAACTTACGTTATTTAATTCCTCTTGAACTTTACCTTGAATGTTTTCCATGTCATTGACACGCTCCTTTTCATCTTCTTAATGTTAGGTTTATCCTATTTAGTCATTGCTAAAACATCCCAATGTCCAAATGGGTATTTTTAACTATTGAAGAGGACAGAAACCGCATTTTTGCAATCCCGGAACATCTTTGGAGAAACAACATGTAGTTCGTACAGGAGAATTCAAAAGCTGTGCTGGCTCAAGGTCTTTTAAGTAGGCTTTAAATAATGAATGATTTGCGATTCCTTCCCAAACGTTTGATGATTTTAAGATCTCCAAATCAATGCGAGCTTGCTTTTCAGTCGCAGGATTTCCAAGAAGAACAGAGTAGTGCCATAGTAAAAATCCAAAAACGTTTTCCCACAATGTCAAAGGAGAGACAGAAGAGTGCTTTCGAATTTCTAGGATCAATGAATAAGTTTGTTCCTTCAATATTTTCTGTATGAGAGCTTCACGAGGAAGGTTCTCTACATCCATAAAGTCTTTCTTATCGATATACATACTGATACCCTTATTTCCATATTCAACATTAGCAGCAAACATCAAATCTTCATGTTGTCCCAACCATAATTCATCGTAAGTAGCCAGCATGACAAATTGTGTCGATATAAACATCCCATAGCGACGCATAAGGTAAGAAGCAGCAACCGTTTTGTTGCTAATACCCGTGATTGTTTGTACTACTGCCAGGAAATCAATGTCTTCCATTTGTTTACGTGTAAACAGTGGGTGAGCAGGAGGAATGATATAAGTGCTATACATATTTAATTGTCGGATTTGATCGTTCGTTAAAGTAGTCATAAATGTAGTATACAAAAAATTAACCGGTAAAGTGTTGACATATTTAGTGATAATGATTATCATTATCGTATACCAAAGACAATCTTTCTGAAAATTAGGGAAGAAGCCATGTCAGCGACTTTTCTCCAAATCGATGCTGATCATAAAAACACATTCTTAACCCCCCTCATCGTTAAGTTGTGTTAGTCAAGACTATGAATCCATGCACTTGTGCATGGATTTTTTTTAGCGTAGAATCCAAGCGATAATATTATTAAGTGGAGGCTTTTGTTCTTCAACTAACTGACCAGTGACAATAGTAGTCTTTCTTTAATATTACTGGGGTAGTTATATTAATATGAAAATACGTGTTAGTTGAAAAAGGATATTTTTTGAAGTTGCTTATCTACATAGCACAGAATAAATAATGAAATAGATACGCGCATTTCACATATTGTATATGCAATTTTCAAAGGAAAAGAGGAGTTTTAATGTTAAAATGTCGAATTAAATAGTAGTAGCTTTTTGTAAGAGTGGAATATCGTGGAAAAAGATATAGATAAAGAAATATATCGTCAAATCGTTGAATAAATAATTTACAATAATTGTTTGCAAATATACTTATTTAAGAGGGATAAAATGAATAATTCGGGTCAAATTATTTTGGTGTTAATTTCGATAACATTTACTACCTTTCAAAAGATTGTGAATTATGAGGTTTTTTTTACGATAGACTTTTTTATATTTACATTTATTGCTTGGCTTGTTGGAAGGCAATATGATAAAGCTCGTTACTATGAAAAACAGGCACGGTCTAGTGGGGAAAGCTATAAAAGGTTGATTGATTCATTGCCTGAATCAGTTATTATCCATCAGGATAATAGGATTGTTTATGTAAATAAAGCCACTGTTTGCATGTTTGGAGCTTCCAATATGGGAGACATAATCGGAAAATCCATACATGACTTTTTTGAGCCCGAGTACACAGAGCGTATTCATGAACGAGTAAAACAGGCAATGAAACAGAAACTTCCGTTAAACAGTATAGAACACAGAATGAAACGTTTTGATGGATCGATGTTCTTTTTTGAAGTTTCTTCATTGTATATCGTTTTTGGTGAAAAAGAGGCAATCCTTTCAATTGGAAAGGATATCACTATAAGAAAAGCACAGAACGAACAGCAACTCCAAAAGTCAGAAAAACTGGCTATGTTGGGTCAAATGGCAGCAGGTATAGCCCATGAAGTCCGTAATCCCCTAACTTCCATCAAAGGATTTATATATCTATTGAAGTCCAATGAGCTCAAAGATGAATATTTTGATATTGTAGAATCAGAGCTTGAACGGATAAATTCAATCGTAGGTGAATTCATGGTTCTCGCCAAACCAAGCGTAGCAACTTTTCTAGAACAAGATATTACGGTATTGATAAAAGAAATAGTAACCTTAATTAATACTCAGTCAATATTGAACAATGTTCAAATTTTTGTTGAGTTTGAAAGTGATTTGCCAATGGTGAGTTGCGATAAAAATCAGTTAAAGCAGGTTTTTCTAAACCTTCTTAAAAATTCAATCGAAGCCATGCCTCAGGGGGGAAGTATTGAGGTTAAGGTTAAGAAAAAAGAAGAAGATAAAATTTCTATTCAAATTATTGATGAAGGTATCGGAATTCCAACAGAACGATTGCCAACACTGGGAGAGCCATTTTATACAACAAAGGAAAAGGGTACTGGTCTTGGACTAATGACCTGTTATAAGATAATCGAAAGTCATAACGGTAAGTTAACAATTGAAAGTAAATTAAATGAGGGAACAACGATAGAAATAATATTACCTACTATTACCCAATCGTTATTGAAAGCATAACTAGCTAATACGAATTGTGACATAAGAAACTTTAATAAACAGCACAGTTAATTAACTGTGCTGTTTTGTTTTGCAGTAATCATAAAACATTATGTAACTCATTTATTATCTTTCAGAATGTCCAATAATGAGGTGATAATTAATAGACTATTCACATTGACCCTTAATAGATGTAAAAGGAACGAAAGAGTTCCGAATTACCTGTCGAAGTTTTCTGATAATATACATTTTTATGGTTTATAACCAATCAATTCCTAAATAGTGTAATATATGAATGGATTATTGGACTAAATCAATTGGAGAAAAAAATATGAAACCAAAAATGCTGAGTGTAAAATTGCTAATTTTAACACTGTTGGGCTTTGCCATGATTGGTACTTTAGCAGGAAGTGTTATTTCAGGAGTAGTAGTAAGTAAAAATAACCTTGAGAAGAATTACTTAATAGAAAATCAATTTTATGCAGAAAAGTTAGCTGATACAACGAATTCACTTTTTAGTACTATGTTAAAAAGTCTAACATTGGAATCTCAAGATAGTGAATATTTACATACAGATTCTACCGCAATAAATAAAGAATTAACGCATTTTTTGGATTCTACTACTTTTTTTAATTCTACGTTATTTGTTGATTCAAAAGGAAAGGTCGTTGCCTCAGCACCAGAAGTAAACTTGAAGGGTATACAATTGAACACGCCGGGTGCAAAAGAAGCTTTAATACAAAAAGTACCCTTAATATCACAGCCTTACATAAGTGTGACAGGAAGAATGATATTGCTTATTTCAGTGCCCGTCTTTGACGATAATGGTTCATACTTAGGGTTTCTTGCTGGAACCATATATTTACATGAGGACAATAGCCTGAAAAAAGTACTTGGTCAACATCCAAAACATCAAAATGATTCGTATGTATATGTAGTTGATTCTCATGGTGATATTATCTATCACCCCGATCCTATTAGAATTGGAGAAAATGCAATAGAGAACAAAATCATTCAGAAAGTGTTAAAAGGAGAAAATGGAGCTCAAGAGATTCTCGATACTAAAGGGATACCTATGTTAGCAGCATATGCAAGCTCTGCAAACAATTGGGGAATTATATCGCAAACACCTAAAAAAGCAATTTTAGAACCAACAATAGAAATGGCGAAGCAGGTGTGTTTAATCGCTATTCCATTTATGATTTTTGTTTTTCTAATGTCTCTTGTCATGTTGAAGAAAATTGTGGACCCGATAAGAAATTTATCCTTCTATGCCCAACAGATTACAGTAGATTCTTCGGTACCGAAACCTCACATTCCAGACTGGTATTTTGAATTAAAAGAATTGGAACGTGCTATTTTAATAGCTGTTGAATTTTATGAAAAAAAAATCATCAATGTTGAGAGTGAATCTAACCTGGACCCATTGACAGGTTACTATAATCGTCGTTCGTTAGAAGAGAAAGTTAATTCGTTAGAAATGTATTCGATTATCCTCCTTGATATTGACCTTTTTAAAACCGTGAACGATCAATACGGACATCAAGTGGGAGATGAAGTATTAAAATATCTTTCCACGTTAGTAAAAAATGAGACAAGGGAAAGCGATATGTGTTTCCGCATGGGTGGAGAGGAATTTTTGATTGTTCTTCCAGAAACCGATATTGGGACGGCTAATATGATTGCAGAACGAATTAGAAAAAAAACTGAAAACACCATAAGCCCATCTGGAAAACCGATCACTGTTTCAATGGGGATAGGAAATTCCTCAGAGACCGCAAATCATTTTTCTCAGTTACTTCACGCTACAGATAAAGCATTATATCAAGCAAAACAACAAGGAAGAAATAGAACAGTCATTGCAAATCCAATTAATATAGAGAATTGATAGTTTACTCAAGGGAAGATTGGCTTAAAGCGAGTGCTAATCATATTCAAAGCTGATATAAGGCATATTAAAAGAGCCCAATTCGGATGCGAATTGGGCTCAATTTGTATGCTTAATTTAGTTATTTGTACTATTCTTTACCATTTTTAGCTTTTGCGGCTTTTTCAGATACAGCAGCTTTTTTCTCTTCGACTTTAGCTTGAGTAGCAGCTTTTTTCTCTTCAGCTTTAGCTAGAGCAGCAGCTTTTTTCTCTTCAGCTTTAGCTAGAGCGGCAGCCTTTTTCTCTTCAGCTTTAGCTAGAGCAGCAGCTTTTTTCTCTTCAGCTTTAGCTAGAGCGGCAGCCTTTTTCTCTTCAGCTTTAGCTTGAGCAGCAGCCTTTTTCTCTTCAGCTTTAGCTAGAGCAGCTGTAGCTTTTTCATTTAATTCCTTCTCTTCATCAACTTCAGTATCAGGAGCTTCAACTACAGGAACATCAGTTTCAGGAACTTCAACTTCTAGAGTTTCTGGAAGTTCCGCTTCTGGAGCTTCTGGAGTTTCAGGAAGTTCTACTTCAGGAACTTCAGGTGTTTCAGCATTTTTCTCAGCCCATTTAGCTAATGCTTTATCAATGTTTTTTTGCAATGCAGCTTTTGCAGTTGGATTACTAATTTTCTCAATGTTTTTAGATAGTGCAAAAATATTGTTGGCAGTATAACCAGTTGGAACTAATGAAGCGATTTCTAAATCTTCAGCTGTAACAGTAGTGTCTTGAGAAACTTCTAAACTAGAATCTACTTTTTCAGTTTCGTTGGCCCAAACTTGTCCAGCAGAAGTTGTAATAAGTCCTGCAGCTAATATAGCAGCGCTTGCTTTTTTCCAATTTTTCATTTTCTTCACCTCTTAATAAATTTGCATCCCTTAGACGCTAATACATTTTTCGAAATATATTAATAACTTAAGGGGGTCGGACAATAAATTTATTCGGAAAGATTAAAAAAACACGCTTAGTCAGCGTGTGGGCAATAGGAGCATCTATTGGTATTAGGCATTTCTTTTAATAAACAACATGTAACTCGTTTATAGTCTTTCATTGCATTAAGGGCTGATTGGTTTTGCAAAAATTGCTTAAAAGGTGAACGTCTCATTTGCGGTTTCCACGTGCTTTCTAGCAACAAAAATTCCAGATTCGATGAGGCGGTCGTAACACCATCCTGAATAAGTTGACTGTAAACCCATATGACGTACCCCCATATATTTTCCCATAAAATCAACTTAGGGATCTTCGCATGTTGACTAAAGAATTCAACTAGAGGATGACCATAGGTGTCCAGAACGAATCGCAAAGCTTGTTCTTCATCTTGCACTTTGATATAGCCTTCACTTGGTACTGTGAACTTAATTGTATAGTCGTCCTGAATAATACCAATGTGGTTTAAAGGTCCGGCAAAAACTTGCTTGTGTACCGCAATCGTATTGAATTGAGCTGCTAACAAGAAACCAATGCGGCGAAAAAAAACAGATGCAGCAACGGCATCCGTTGGTGCATCCGTTATGTCTCGAACAGTTTGAAGCATTCTGTTTATGCCATGTGCAGTATGAGCCTCACCGAGTGTCATAACGGGCTGACGGTCATCATCGACAAACACAGAAAGTTGTTTAAGAGTATTCTTCATACTTACGCACCTGTAGAAACTCGTAATTCTGGTACTACACAGCGTCCCCGACCATAAGGGATGCAATGAGGTGTGCCGAACATTGGATCTTTTGAAACTTGGCATTCCATACCAAATACTGATCTAACTAAATCACAAGTAATGATATCTTCCGGTTTACCTTGAGCATGGACATCGCCATTTTTAATGGCAATGATATTGTGGGCGTATCGGGATGCTAAGTTCAAATCATGTAATACCATCACGATGGTACGATCTTTTTTCTCATTTAATTCAAACAGCAAATCCAAAATTTCAATTTGGTGCGTCATGTCCAAATAAGTCGTAGGTTCATCAAGCAAGATGAGATCGGTATCTTGAGCGAGTGTCATTGCAATCCAAGCACGTTGTCGTTGGCCACCGGATAATGTATCAACGGCGCGGTCACGAAGATCGCTAATTCGCGTTGCTTCCATTGCGGCTTCCACTTTTTCTGTATCTTCTTCAGTCCAGCGCTTCAACCATGACTGGTGGGGATAACGGCCTTGCTTCACCAAATCATGAACCGTCAGACCTTCTGGTGAAACGGGTGATTGAGGCAGTATACCCATTTTTTTAGCCACTTCTTTGGAAGACATGCGGTGAACATCTTTTCCTTCCAATAGGACAGAACCGGTTGTCGGTTTCAATAAACGTGCAATAGAACGAAGCAACGTTGACTTTCCGCAGCCATTGCTGCCAACAAAAACGGAAATTTCTCCACGGGGTATATGTAAATTTAAATTCTCAAATAGTAAATGATCAGAATATCCAATTGAAAGGGATTCAGCTTTAACAGCAGTATGCATCATTGTAACCTCCATCTAACTGATAGGTGTTCTCACTTAAGACATCATACCATAAAACAAAGAATTAATGAGAATGATTTTCATTAATTACTGGAAAAGTCTTTACAAAATTGTGAAGTTGTCGGTGCAGGATAAGTAATCATGACCTGCTTATGATGTTTTCTACGATTCCCATAAAATATATGCCGGATGGTGCAAAATTAGGTGACGTTTATTGGGAAATTCAATGTCATAGGAAATTCCATAAAAAAACAAGCACAGTCTGTCAGGAGGACAGTCAATGCTTGTGTTATGGCAATATTAAGCTTGTCTTTCAAACAGTTGAATCATTTCAATCATGACTTTGGTTGCTTTTTCCATGTTATCGACTGAAATGTATTCATATTTTCCATGATAGTTTTCGCCACCTGTAAAGATATTAGGTGTTGGCATGCCCATATATGATAATTGTGAACCGTCAGTACCTCCACGAATTGGGATGACTAATGGATTAATTGATAGATTCGTCATCGCTTCATGTGCAATATCGACAATTTCTTTTACAGGCTCAATTTTTTCACCCATGTTGAAATATTGATCATGCAGTTCATACGAAATTGCATTTGATCCGTATTCTGCTTTGATTTTTGAAGCAGCTTCTTCAAATAATGCTTTCTTCGCTTCGAATTTTTCACGGTCAAAGTCACGTACGATATAAGACAATTTGGCTTCTTCTACATGCCCGTTGAAATTCATCAAGTGGATGAATCCTTCATGTCCTTCAGTCTTCTCAGGCACTTCATCTGCAGGCATATAAGATTGGAACTTCATGGCGATGGTCAGAGCGTTGACCATTTTGTTTTTAGCTGAACCTGGATGAACGCTTGTCCCACGTGTGATAACTTTAGCACCAGCTGCATTGAAACTTTCAAATTGAAGTTCTCCAAGAGGTCCGCCATCCATTGTATAAGCATACTTGGCATCAAATTTTTCAACATCAAATTTATGTGGCCCACGCCCAATTTCTTCGTCTGGAGTAAAGGCAACACGAAGTTTGCCGTGTTTAATGTCTGGATTATTAATTAGAAACTCCATAGCTGTCATAATTTCAGCAATTCCTGCTTTGTTGTCGGCACCTAGTAAAGTCGTGCCATCTGTTGTTATTAAAGTGTGCCCGATATAATTATTAAGCTCTGGGAAATCGTCAGGAGACATAACGGTTTCTTCGTTTAATCGGATGTCGCCACCTTCATAGCAATCGATACGCTGAGGGTTTACATTCTTACCTGTATAATCAGTTGCTGTGTCGACGTGAGCTAAAAAGCCGATTGTTGGCAATTCACGTTCTGAATTTGCAGGCAAAGTGGCAAATAAATAACCATTGTCATCAAGTGAAATGTCTTCCATTCCGATTGAAGCCAATTCTTTTTCTAGTTCGTGCAATAAGTCCCACTGACCTGGTGTAGATGGACAAGTGGTGCTTTCAGCATCTGATTGTGTATCAATTTTGGCATAACGTACAAGGCGTTCGATTAATGTTTCTTGCATGGTTTCATCTCCCTTAGAAAAGTTGGTTCGGAGTCGGGCAGATATTGACCGACATGATGCGGGCCAGTAGTCTTTACCCCTTACCTCAGTTTAGCACTTTCATTCGGTTCACGGAATAATGATTGTTCTGGCCGAATGAAATTTTAACGACTTTTTAGTAAATTCGGAATAAAAAATGGATTCCCCAATTAATTGGAGTGAGTCACTTTTTTCTTTTTGATAACCGAAGAAACTCGTGGTTCCATCCCGGATCTCAAACGGTGTATATTCTCGCGATGCTTCCATAACGCAAGTAAGAAGAGTGCGGTGGTTATGACAATTGGCATAGTACTTTCTGTAATCAAAAAGGCTAAAATGATATATGTAATATATAAGAACAGTACACCGATTAATAAGTAATCTGTCACCAATGAAACGACAATCAGCAAGATAAGTCCAACCAATCCGATTCTCCAATCCAGTACTAACATCACTCCAATAACAGATGCCGTTCCTTTACCACCATCAAAATGCATCTGAAATGGATAATTGTGACCTATTACGACAGATGCCCCCACAAGAAATAATAGGACCCATTGATACTCCAAGGAAAGATCAGTAGATTCGAATATAAGACGCAAAAGGACGATTGCAAGTATTCCTTTACCAATATCAACAAATGCAACGAGTGCCCCGTATTTCCAGCCTAATACAATAGTGGCATTGGATGCCCCCGCATTCTTTACTCCCTGTTCCTTTACATTCACCCCAGAAAGCCGTTGCGCCACATTTGAACCATGGAGACAGCCAATTAAATAACCTGATAGTAAGGTGATTAGCACCCATAATGCAAGATTCATATTCCCAACCCCTTTTTTTCACTAACTCTTTAAACGTTTGAGTGTTGGCAGAAGTTTCAAAAAATTATATAAATAATTCTTGACTATTTATGGATATTAAACATATACTGATTCTCAAGATGGAAAACTAAATCAAATACTCTTATCTAGAGTGGCGGAGGGACTAGGCCCTGCGATGCCCGGCAACCGGCAAGTGATTAACTTGCAAAGGTGCTAATTCCTACAGATTTCTTTAGTGGAGATCTGAAAGATAAGAGGAGGATCACGCACTTGTGAGCCCCTCTTCTTAAGCGAAGACGGGGCTTTTTTCTGTTCATAAAACTCCTCTTTCGCCTCCACACTTCCATCTAAAACACAATCCAGGAGGGAAAACAATGACAAATCTTCAACCGGAAACTCTACTTTTACACGGAGGTCAGCAGCCGGACCCAATCACGGGTTCCCGTGCAGTGCCAATCCACAAAACAACTTCTTTTGTTTTCAGAGATACGGAACATGCCCAAAACTTATTCGCCTTGCAGGAAACTGGACACATTTATTCACGCATCGGCAACCCGACTGTGGACGTATTTGAACAGCGAATCGCGTTATTGGAAGGTGGCACAGCAGCGGTAGCCCTATCGAGTGGCATGGCTGCGATAGCCTTCTCCATTCTGAATGTAGCAGGAGCCGGTGATGAAATCGTCGCTGCTGGCAATTTGTATGGTGGGACCTACAATCTATTTGCCAATACACTTCCACGGTATGGAATCACGGTGAAGTTTGTAGATTCCACCGATCCTGAGAATTTCCGCGGGGCCATTACCGATAAAACGAAAGCCATTTTCGGGGAAATCATCGGAAACCCAAGCCTTCATGTTTTGGACGTAGAAGCTGTAGCTGACATTGCACACGAGAACGGAATTCCGTTGATTATCGATAATACGTTTGCAACGCCATACGGAAGCAACCCTATCGAATTCGGTGCGGATGTAGTCGTTCATTCAGCTACGAAATGGATTGGGGGACACGGTACGTCAATCGGCGGTGTCGTTGTGGATGCAGGTAAGTTTGATTGGAACAGCGAGAAGTTTCCTGGCTTTACGGAACCGGATACGAGCTACCATGGCCTTCGTTACGGGATTGATGTCCCCCAAGTGGCTTTCGCGATTAAACTGCGGGTCCAGCTACTGCGTGACTTCGGTCCATGCCTAAGCCCGGATAATGCATTCGCTTTTTTGCAAGGTCTTGAAACATTGCATCTCCGCGTACCGAAACATAATGAAAATGCAATTGCAGTCGCACAATACTTAGCAAATCATCCGGCAGTAGAATGGGTAAGTTTCAATGGTTTCGAATCTCATCCATCTCATCAATTGGCAAACAAGTACTTAAAGAATGGATACGGCTCGATTGTGAATTTTGGCATTAAAGGAGGTCGGAAAGCAGGACGAAAACTTATCGACCATGTCCAAATCTGGTCGCATGTGGCTAATGTAGGGGATGCAAAATCGCTCATTATCCATCCTGCTTCAACAACCCATCAACAGTTAAGCAGTGAAGAGTTGAAGCAATCGGGTGTAACGGAAGAGTTGATTCGTCTATCAGTAGGATTGGAATCTGTGAAAGACCTGGTAGCCGATTTGGGGAAAGCAATAGAACATGCCACCGTCGTAACGGTTTAATGTGGAGGTGAATTTAATGGCAACAGGAAGTGTGACAATCGGGAATTTTCAACTAGAGTCTGGAGAATGGCTTGAGCATGTTGAACTTTCATATGAAACTCTTGGTCCTTCAGAAGCACCAGTTGTTTTGGTTTGTCATGCGTTAACTGGCAATCAATATGCCGTTGGATCAAAGGAATCACCGGGCTGGTGGAGCGGGTTAATTGGACCGGGAAAGAATATTGATACCGACTCTTTTCGAGTTATTACACTGAATGTCCTTGGAGGATGCTCGGGTACGACGGGGCCGTTGACCATCAATCCCTCTACAGGCAATCCATATCGATCATCCTTTCCGACAATTACAATTCGCGATATGGTTCATGCGGAAAAAAAGGCATTACAGGCTTTGGGTATTAATCGGCTTCATGCGGTAGTTGGTGGGTCACTTGGTGGCATGCGTGTTCTGGAGTGGGGATTACTTTATCCAAAAGATATGGATATTCTTATTCCTTTAGCAGTTACCCCTTATCTAAGTGACACAGGTATTGCTTTTAACTACATTGGAATCCATGCAATTGAGACGGATGCGAATTATCTCAATGGAAACTATACCTGTTCCTCGGATATCAAGGGGTTTGAAACGGCTCGAATGGCGGGGCTGGTTACTTATCGTAGTGAACAATTACATAAGAACCGTTTTGCCAGAAAGACCAGAAGCGATGGATTGTTCGAAATCGAATCCTATATGAAATATCAAGGGGTAAAACTGGCTAACCGTTTTGATGCGAATAGCTACCTTACCTTGTTAAGAGCAATGAATACCCATGATATCGGAAGGGATAGAGGGGGTATAGAAATTGCGGCAAAGCAATTTGAAGCAAAAGTGATTACCATAGCATTCACATATGATTTACTATATCCACCTGAGGACATTTGCTCTTTTGCGCATCTCGTTCCTGATCATCATTTCTGTATGGTCAACACACGATTCGGTCATGATGGCTTTCTGACTGAATTTGAGACATGGGGAGATATATTATCTGTTCACTTGGGGGTAAAGTCATGGCGACGATTCAAGCAGCAATCTTAGGTTTTGGCACAGTTGGTCAAGGTATTTACCAAATACTTAATGAGAAAAAGGATCAATTAAAAGAATCACTTGGATTAGATATAGACATCAAAGCAATTCTGATAAGGGATAAGACAAAAAGCCGCATGGCAGCTCCAGATGTATTGTTCACTGACAACTTTGATGAAATTGAAGCTATCCCAGATCTTCAAATTGTTTTTGAAGCCATTGTGGGAGAAGACCCTGCTTACGATTATTTATGTAAGGCCATTCAAAAAGGTTGTCATGTCATTACGGCTAATAAAGTCATGTTCTCAAAGCATGGCTTGGAGTTACAGGAACTTGCAAATAGGCAAGGTGTCCATGTGGGATATGAAGCAACTACAGCTGGCGGTGTTCCCATAATTTCAACTTTGAAAAATATTCTTCTAGTAAATCAGGTTCAAAGAATTCAAGGGATATTAAATGGAACATCAAATTACATCTTAACTCAAATGAGGGTGCAAGAAAGCAGTTTTCAGGATGCTTTGGAGGAAGCAAAGTTACTGGGGTACGCAGAGGCAGATCCTTTCAATGACATTTCAGGTCAAGACGCATTTCGAAAGCTTATGATATTGAGTAATTTAGCATTCGGTAAACAACCAAAGTGGGATGATGTATCGATTGAAGGAATAGGAGATATCACTCTTGAACAAGTACTGGGGGCTGCAAGGGAGGGTTTGCGTTTCAGACATGTGGCAGAAATTGTCGAAAAGGTAGATGGGTCCTTACATGCAAGTGTTGGTCCAAGATTGGTAGGTCCAGAGCATCCTTTGTATGCAATTGAGGGAGTAAATAACGCAATTGCACTTGAAACGGATTACATGGGAACTTTAACTTTAGTGGGCCCGGGAGCAGGTAAATTACCGACTGCAAGTGCCATGGTGAAAGATTATGCAGAAATTATCGGCAAACGGACTCAAATTTTAGTTACCATATAAGAAAATCGAACCGCTACATTCTCTCCAAATGGAGAAATGAAGCGGTTTTTCTATTGGGAAAAATAACGCACTTATTATATAGAAGGAATACATTCAAAACACTTGATTTTAAGTATCTTGAAGTCGAGGTTATTGGGATTACATGGAAAAAATAAAGATTCATTATACCCTATAATTGTAAAAAAAAGGTTTATTAAAGGTGAAATAGTTGTGATATAAAATTATAACAAATTTAACGAATCGCATTATATCAACGTTTTGGTGATTAGGTAAAAATAAATATCGTGAAATAGGTTTATATACATGGTACAAGGGAACTACGAAAAGTGTGTTGGGAATATTATCCAACTTTGACATTAGAGGTAAGGAAGTGGTAAATAATATATGACCTTAGAGGTATTCATTGAAGGATTATACCTAAATAAGTAAAAAAGAAACCATTTTGAAAAGAGGGATTAATGAATGTTAGAGGCAAAAAGGCGTGCGGCTGTATTCTTTATTTTGGCCTTTATTTTAGCGGCCGCCACTGGGTATATGGTCCTTCAGAAAGTTAAAGACTTAAATTCCGAATTAGGAGCAATGACAAAAATTTATGTGGCTAATGGAGAGATTCTTTCTCGAGAAGTAATTCAGGAAGACCAAGTAACCGTTATGGAAATTCCAAATAAGTTTGTAGTTAAAGATTCTCATATCACATCGTTCGAAGAACTGCAGTACCAAGTTTCCGTCCTGCCTCTCAAGGAAGGGGATATCATCACCAAAAGCATGATCAAACCAGCTACAACACTACAAAATGAAAATAATAGGTTGGTCAGCTTAAATAGCTCAGAAAAAATTCAATTTGACCAAGTAATCGAAAGTCTAGATCGAGTAGATATTGTTGTATCGACTGATAATAATGGCGATCGCAAAACGACCATGTTCATGAAAGATGTGGTAGTAAGATGGGCGTTAGGTGATAAAGAAGGCATGAGAGGGATTGCAGTCGAAGTGACGGCTGAACAAGCACCTAAACTAATACATATGCAAAATTATGCTGATCATATTCGAATATTAAAAGCTAATGTTGGTCAAAATAGCCTGCCTCTAGAAGAAACTGAAGAACAAGCAACGCAGGAGGATGCAGCCGCACAGCCAAAGTCGGAAGCTAAACCAGCAACTCCACCAGCAACGAAGCCTGCACCTACACAACCAAAAGATAATACAAAAAAAGAAACACCGAAAGCAGCAGGAACGACTTCAGGCAGCGGACAGTAAGGTAAAGAAGAGAGGCTGACAAGATGGAATCACATATAAATATTTTGATTGTTAGTGAAGGGGAGCAAAGCACGGCGCAACTAAAAATAATTGCTGAAAGTTTTTCAAAAAGCGTAACTACGGTTAATTATCCAGAAGCCATTCGTGAAATGAATCGGGAAACACGAGATATTGTGATTGTTTCTCAATTTGAAACAGAAGCTTCTGTGGAATTGGTTCAATCGATTCGAATGGTTAACCCGGCATGTCTGCTATTGTTTGTTGCCAATGAATCTGACTTTTCATTGCTCCGTTCAATCATTCGTTCAGGAGCGGATGAGTTCTTCGTATTCCCTGATGAAGCCAGTTTATTTGCCAGCCGATTCCCAACTATCGTAAAAAACTATGAAATTAAGAAGAATTCGATGGAAGAAGCAGCTGTAACCTATGGGAGGAATCGGGGGAAGATTTTTTCTTTCTATAGTGGAAAAGGTGGAAGTGGCCGTACATTAATTGCTTCTTCAGTTGCTCAAACTTTAAAGCTTGAGTCAACGGCGGAAGTGATTTTGATCGATTTGAACACTCAGTACGGTGGAATCGAAAACGTCTTTTCTATTGAATCTAACCGTTCGCTGGCCGACTTAATGCCAGTAGTTGAGGAATTAAATGAAAGTCATATCCGGAATGTATCGGAAACGCAGGAAGATTCCAAGCTAGAAATTCTCATTAGCCCTTGTGACGCGGAAATTGCAGAATCAATCGATGAAGAGTTTATTGCCAAATTGATTCGTACATGCAGACGTTCATTTGATTACGTGTTAATTGATTTGCCAAGTCATATGAATACACAGGTTGTTACAGCATTAGAAGAGTCAGACAAAGTATTTTACATATTAGCTCCTGAAACTTCAGCACTCAAAACGTTGAAGCAGTTCGAGACACTGAGCACAAGGCTCGGCATTTCATTGGCAAATCGCATGGAAATCGTGCTGAATGAACTGGCCAAAGAAAACGAAGTCCAGCAAAGTGATTTGAAAAATGTACTGCGTTTTCCGGTTGCTGCTTCCATTCGCAGGGACATTAAGGGGTTACAACCCTATATCAATAAAGGCATGCCCGTCAGAAAAGTGCAGAAAGAGCGTAAATTAATCCCATTTGCCAAAGATATTCGAAAGTTTGCACGAGATGTATTAAAGCAATAGGAGGTGAAGAGGGATGAGCTCACTGTTTGAAAAGAGAAAAGAGAAGCTTGTGCAGAAAAAGCCAACCTCTTACGAATATGAAAACCACCTCGTCGATGAATTAGTCGAACATTATAAGGCACGTTTATTGCGCGACACAAACTTAGAAGCCTTAACGCAGTTGTCTTCAGGAGAAATGCGTTTACGCATCGAACAATATGTTTCTACTTTCATGTCCGAAGAGAAAGTGATTATTTCAAGGCATGATAAAGAACTGTTAATTACTAGAATTCTAGACGAATCAGTAGGTTTTGGACCGCTCGAACCTCTCATAAATGATCCCGATATTACGGAGATTCTGATCAATGGATATCAGGAAGTTTATGTGGAAAGAAAAGGAAAGCTTCAGGAAGTACAAATTGCCTTCAGGAATGATGAGCACGTTCGGCACATTGTGGACCGAATTGTTGCACCACTCGGCAGACGAATCGATGAAAGCTCACCAATGGTAGATGCCAGATTGCCAGATGGCAGCCGTGTAAATGCAGTTATTTCACCAATCAGTTTATCAGGCACACTGGTTTCCATCCGGAAATTCCGAGCAGAACCATTTAAAGTGGAGGATTTACTGCAGTTTAATTCCATGAGCAAAGATATGGCAACGTTTCTAGACGGGATTGTCAGAGCCAAAATGAACACTCTTATCAGTGGCGGTACAGGATCTGGTAAAACAACCTTGTTGAATGTAATCGCAACATCCATTCCTCACGGAGAACGGGTCATTACGATAGAAGATTCGGCAGAGCTTCGACTCGACCGACCTAACGTTGTTGGAATGGAAGCCAGACCAGCGAACGTTGAAGGAAAAGGCGAAGTCAGCATCCGAAACTTGGTGCGAAACGCGCTACGTATGAGGCCAGACCGTATCATTGTCGGGGAAGTTCGAAGTGGCGAAGCATTTGATATGCTCCAAGCGATGAACACCGGGCACGAAGGGTCAATCACAACTGTCCATGCCAATAATGCGGACGATGCATTGCGCCGAGTGGAAGCGATGGTCATCATGGCAGGAATGGATTTACCTTCTACTATTATTCGAGAATACATTGTCGGAGCTTTAGACATCATTATTCAGGCAACACGACTGACAGATGGAACTCGGAAAATCGTTTCGATTTCTGAAGTGCAAAAAAATGATGGCAAACATCGGATTGTTGAAATCTTTAAGTTTCAAAGGACCGGTTTAACGAAGGATGGAGAGGTCGAAGGACATTTTATTCCGACTGGTGAAATTCCCCAGTGTTTAAATCGAATCCGTGTCTTTGGAATTGACATGGACGAATCGTTATTCGAGCCAGTGAAACGAGGTGTAGTCGTATGACCGAAGGCTTACTGGCGATGCTGACCATTCTCGTGTTCATCGTAGGTTTTTATTTCTATCTTGGCTATCGAAAAGAAAAACGAGAGTGGCGTAAACAAGTCCAACAGTTTTATCGAGATGGAGAACGTCGTAAAAGTGTGTTGGTTGTCATTGGAGCTAAGTACGATCAAACCGAGTCGGCAAAAGCGCTGGAACAAAAGCTGGTAGATGCAAATATTGGCTTCACGCCATCAGAATTTTTGGGAGCGTTAATAGTTTCATATATGGGATTGATTGTTGGTCTGCAAAACTTTTTCAATCTGAACATGCTTGCTAGTTTGTTCGTTGCCCTGTTACTCGTAGAGGGAGGGCGCCGTGTATTGTTCATGGTGCGTAAAAATAAGAAGAAGCAATTGTTGGTCGAACAGCTTCCAGAAATTTGCCGTATCCTAGCTAATGCTACACGATCTGGTATGACGCTAAATCAAGGAATTCAACTTGTAGCGCAAGAAATAGCAGAACCGGCAAAATCAGAGTTTAAAAGATTGGCGCATGAATTATCTCTTGGAATAGACTTCGGTGCAGCGATACGCAGCATGGAAAAACGAGTGGATGATAAAGAATTTCAATTGTTCACAGCTACTATGCTTATCCAGAAGAAAGCCGGCGGTAATTTGTACGCTGTACTGGATGAAATGAGTCAGACACTGGATGAACGTAAGTTATTGAAACAGGAAATCAAAACGATGACTGCAGAACAACGTTATATTTCCTACATTGTTCCGGTCATTCCGATATTCCTAGTACTGATGATGAACAACATTATCGATGGTTTTTTGGATCCCTTATTTACCGGACTGGGATTCATCCTATTTGCTTTCTTCTTGACCGGTACAATTCTAACATTCGTGATTGTCCGTAAAATCACTAATATAAGGGTGTGATGAAATGGATGGAATTATTGCTTTATCTGTACTGTTGTCAATAATTTTTGTTGGAATTGCCCTTCACTCATTATTTGTGTACTGGCGTGAACGAAAAGCATTGAAAGAACAAGTAGAAGAATCACTTTTTATTTACGATACCTTCCATCGGAAAATCACACGTAAAGAGAAACTGGTTGCCAAGATGTTCAAATTTGCTGATGATTTCGCAGATTTGGGCCAACGCATTAATTTTTTCAGTGAAAATGAGGAAGTTAAAAAGTGGTTGATACAGGCCGGATATCCTTATGAACTGACAGTTGAACGCTTTCAAGGATTGAAAATCTTTTTAATGATTGTTGGATTCTTTGCAGGCGGAATATCTCTCATTCTACTACTGCCCTTTTCACAATTTATGATTATCCTGTTGCCGATTTTTGGCTATATGAGTGCGATTATGTGGATTCGCTCCAAAGCGAAAAATCGCCAGGAGGAAATTTCGTATCAGTTACCGGATTTTCTGGATACGATGAGCGTTACTTTGCAGGCTGGGGTCGCGATGGATCAAGCAATTCGTGACATTGTTCCGTATTTTGAAGGACCAGTGAAAGAGGAATTCGGACGATTCATTCAGGAAATTAACGTTGGTGTACCGCGAGCGGAAGCCTATCGGACGTTACTTGTCCGTAATGATTCAAAAGAGTTTCAAATATTGATAAAGTCCTTGATTCAAGGCGAGCGATTGGGTGTACCAATTGCAGATACTTTCAAACAACAAGCCGAAGAAATGCGAAAGTTGAAGAAAGAGATGATTAAAGAGAAGGCGGCGAAAGCTTCACCAAAAGTAACACTCGTTACGACATTTTTGGTTCTGCCATCTTCGCTCGTATTAATCGGAGGCTTGATGATGATAAATATGTTCAACCAAAACAAAGGCATTTTTGATTTATTCCAATAAAAAAACAAGCTCAGAGGAGAGAAAACAAAATGAAAAACTTATTAATGAACGCATGGATGAATATCGTAGTACCGGTGAAAAACGAAAAAGGTGCACAATCACTTGAATGGTTAGGGCTGGCAGCATTATTGATTTTAGTATTAGGGATTATCTCGACAGCAGTAAGTGGACAATCTGGGGCAATCGGAGATTTGATCGGTAAAATCGTTTCCAAGATCGGCGGAATGGTCGGCTAATTCCTTATACATGGACAAATACCTTAGAGAGGCGGTATCAGAATGAGTAAGAAACAACTCATCTTGACTGGTTTACTCATAATGGCTTTGTATGGCTGTAATGAGGAAACAAAGAAGACAGGGATTGTTCCAGGAGAAGAAATATCGAATAAAAACGATACTTCTAGTAAATTTGAGCCTTCAAATGATTCTGAGCCCGAAAAGGATTCAGAAACTAACAATAAAATGATCGTTGAACCTTTACCTGAAAATTTGAATGAATTGGCGGCATTAACACCAGGATATACCGGCTACTTGGCTGTCATTGAGGAAAATGATCAAAAGAAAATTGATGAATTGACGAAAGACTTGCCTGACATTTCGAGCAAACCGTCAAACGAAGAACTGGACCATTACTACAATGCAATTCTCAGCGTGTTTCAACAGGATTATGAAGGTCCTGAAGATTTGATGCAGGAACTTAAATTCCAATCAATTGGGAGTCCCGATATCGATGATCCACGTATGCAGTTTAAAGAAAACTTGAACGTAATGGTCATTTTGGATGCTTCAGGAAGCATGGGCAAAGACATGAATGGTCAAACCCAGATGGAAGCGGCAAAATCAGCCATTACGAATTTTGTAAAAGGACTTCCGGAAAATGCAAACGTAGGTCTACGCATCTATGGCCAAGAAGGTAGCGGCAGCAAAGCTGATAAAGAACTTTCCTGTAAAAGTAGCGAGCTTATTTACCCAATCGGCAACTATGAAGCGAATGGGTTTGAACAAGCTTTAGCGAAAGCAAAACCTGCAGGATGGACGCCAATTCAATTAGCTCTGAACGAAGCCCAAAAAGATTTGGCGTCTTTCAAAGGCGATAAGAATACAAATATCGTCTATCTTGTCAGTGATGGCATTTCTACTTGTGACGACGACCCTGTCACTGCAGCAAAAACATTGTATGAATCAGATATTACACCGATTATGAATGTCATTGGCTTTAATGTTGATAGTGAGGGACAAAAGCAATTACGTGCGGTAGCAGAGGCTACGAAAGGTAGTTATCAAGACGTTCAGGATGCACAAGGATTGCAAAATGAATTGGATCAAGCAAAAAAGGTAGCGGAAAAGTGGGGATTCTGGAAAACCTCAACAGAAGGCAATGTAGGATATGAGCGTACTAATAATGATTTAGACATTTTTGGCTATCATTCGAAAGAATTTAAAAAATGGGTGGACGAAAGACAGCAAGTTGGATTTACCTTAACTTACTTGCTTCAAGAACATGAAATGATGTCGCAGGAAAGCCACGATTATTTACAACAGAAAAATAAAGACTATCACACTTGGGTAGAACAGGAATATGACAAACTACGTGATGAATTGAAAGTATTGAATGAAATGAATTACAAAGAAGCCATGAAGCTATTAGAAGATACGTATAAGCAAAACAGTACTCCATAACAAGGAGGTGCACGAGTGGAGAGAAGTGGATTAAGAAGGTTTTTTGCCATAAGCATGATTGCATTCATTTTGTTTTGGACTGCCGGGCCGTCGATTATGTTGGCTTCGTTCATTTCGCCAGGAACACCAATAACTCCAGGTTCTCCTATAACAGGCGGAAGCCCAATTACAGGTGGTCAGTTCATTGCGCCTGGTGAAGTTAATGGACCCGGTGAGGCAATTGCGCCTGGACAAGCAGTTCAAGGTGGTAATTCATCCGTATCTGGACAACCAATTATCTCGGGTCAACCAAGTTCGAATGGTTCCTTCATTACGCCAAATTTCATACCGAATCCATATAATGGCTGGCTGCAAACGGGAACTCCGATTACTGGGGGACAAGGACCTAATGGAGGACAAGGTCCTTCAGGTGGTGATGCGAACGGTGGAGGGACTGGCCCAGATGGTTCATCTACAGGCGGAGGCCAAGGTGGCACTGGTGGAACCGGACCGGGTGGAACATTGCCTGGCGGAGGCCAAGGTGGCACTGGTGGAACCGGACCAGGCGGAACATTGCCAGGCGGTGGCCAAGGTGGCACCGGACCTGGTGGAACATTGCCAGGAGGAGGCCAAGGTGGCACCGGACCTGGTGGAACATTGCCAGGCGGAGGCCAAGGTGGCACTGGTGGAACCGGACCGGGCGGAACATTGCCAGGCGGAGGCCAAGGTGGCACTGGTGGAACCGGACCGGGCGGAACATCGCCAGGCGGAGGCCAAGGTGGCACTTCAGGAACTGGTGGAGGCTCTGAAGGCACAGCTTCAAATGGCGGGCCTGACCGCGGAGTATTTGGTGCCATCGCAAGTACAACAGAAAACGTGAAAAAATATGTGTTAGAGTTTGGTGATACGGTTCTTCAAGGGGCTACTGCACAATATGCCGGATACACTATTAATGAATTAGCATCTGGAAATTATAAAGTTACGGGTCAATCCAGTATTAACAACAAATTCTTTAACCATTTTTATGATAAGTTCAAGAAATATACGATGGATGGTAGAAATGCTTATTTGCCGACCAATGGAGCAAATCCGAGACCACATCGAGTAAATACTTTTTTAGATGGCAAAAAAATTGCAGATCTCACTTCACCTAAAACGTTTATAAACTCGGCTTGGAATAGTGTTAAGAACAGCTTGAATACCGATTTCAATGTATTTTCGAAAAGCTTCTATGGCAAATCGAATTTGATGAAATTGAATGGACCCGTTAATTTGGCGCTAAGTTCATTCAATAGCATCTACGATTATTCAGGAGGCGAAAAATCGGCAATAGGTCTGTTGTCGACTGACTTTGCAGCTGATCTGACAACGGATGTAGCAATTGGAGTCGGAACCACTGCGTTATCCACTATAGGGGCCAGTATAGCAGCGGGCGCAGTAGGTGGCTCGGTAGTTCCAGGGTTGGGTACCGTTGTTGGGGCAGCAGCCGGTTTGTTAGTAGGTTTGACTGTCACATTACTGTTGGAGACGGGTCCTGGTAAAGCAGTGAAAAAAGCTGTCAGGGATGGCGTTAAATTTGTTTATGATGGCGCAGTAAGTGGCGTCAAAGCTGCAGGAAAAGGGATAGCAGATGGAGCGAAAGGTCTGTTTGACGGTGCTAAGAGTCTATTTGGCTTTTAACTGAAGAGAGGGTTGAATGTAGGGTGGCAACCCTCTCTTATCTTTAACCAAAATTAATTGAGAGAGGTGATTACATGTTCAGTATGAGGAAATTAATGCAGGCAATTGGAGCCAGTATTCTGATCACGGTCTTATTTTCTTTCATAATCGGGTTTTTTAATATTCCATCTTTTAATGGCTATATCGTTTTCCAAATGATTTTGACATACGTCTCACTTGGATACTTTTCAGTGAAGTGGAACCCTAAAACCCCTTATACCGCAGCATTCCTGGGGGCAACAATTGTTTCGATCCTCAGCATCCTCACCTCTTATTTTTTACTGAATGTCTTGGTGTTGTGGGATCCAGCTGGAATTGGGCGGAGCATGACTTGGGCAGTCCTTCTGACATTGTTGGTAGCAATCATTACGGTGTATATGAAGCAACGGAAGGCAGGGACATTAGTATGATTGGTGAAGCGTTCAAAATCTACAGTCGTAACTGGTTTCCTATTCTAATGTGGTGTTTCATCATCATAGCACCCATTACTGTTTTCAGTTATTTGGGGATTGTCTATGTATATAGCAATGACATTTTGCATAATGAGTCTTTTCTCGCAGGGTGGCTGCTAATGCTGAATTTCATTTTATGCATCCCTCCTTTTTTGAAAATGGTCAAAAAAGATGGAATGGATGAAACGATAAAAGTTACGGAAGGTTTGTTTTTCTTTGCCAAACGATTCGGTGTGATTTTACTTGTCGCAACAATTGTTTATTCTTTGGGATTGATGGGCATGTATTTATTATTCATACCAACCGTGGTTGCCATTTTATTTCTGATCATTTTTCCGTTTTTTGTGGAATCGCTGAGTGTCAGGGAGACTATTAAACGGACTTTCAGAAAAATGAGAGACGAGAACCTATCGATTATTGGTGATGTCTTAGTGATTGCTGGTTTGAACATTGTTTTGTGGACCAGTTTGATGATGTTTCTGGAAAGTTATGAAACGAATGTTTTGGCATTTTTAATCATACGTGTCACTCTTAATGTGTTGATTCTTCCTATTTTGTACATATATTTGTCTTTGAGGTATAGAAGCGATGAATTCGCTTTGGATATTTAGTTAGTTGAGGAAGGAGTTACATAGATGGTCAGCAAAGTTGGGAAAAAAGCGCCTGAAAAGAAAATCAAAAAGATAAATGTGTATTTAATGGTGATTTTGTCTTTCATCACAATGGGAACATATATTGGCTATTGGTTTGTAAAAAGAAGCAAGGACATAGAAAGGTTAGAACTTAATCACCACGTGTCATTTGGAACTTGGAAATTATTCACTGGCCTCTCTTTAGTCTTGTTACTTATTCAATTATTTGGTGGCATGATTTTAAGCGAAGTCGGATTACTGACTATCGATTCTTTAAATATGATGTTTTCATTTCTATTTGTTGGTATCTTGTATTATTCCATCTTTAGAATTAAAGAAGTAATCGAAGAAAACTCAGAAATTGAATTCAACAAATATGCTCTGTTTTTTATGCACATCTACTATGTACAATACAAACTAAATCGATCATCCCTGTAAACCAGGTGTTCAAGAAGAGGTGTTAATATTGAAAGTCGAAAAAACGAGTACAAAAGAGAGCGTTTTATTCACAAAAAACCGCATTTTCCTTACTTTTACACTGTTTCTTCTGCTGGGCTTGCCAGCAAGTTTTATTCCTGAAGAAACATACCTTAAATGGTTATTGATCAATTTCATCATTGCTGTGCTTTTGACAGTAGTGAATTACATGATTTGGACGAAACAGAAGCATGACAGCAAAAGGTATTTCTCACTTCACTCTTTTGTGATGATGCTCGGTTTGGCATTTTACGCGACATCTCCAATATTAAGATTGATCTTTCCTTCCATGTATTTTTGGATTCTTTTAGGTGGATTGATTCTGTACACTGTTTTCTTAGTATCAAAGTACGACGCAATTGCTGGAGGGCTTTTAAATCCTCGAAAAAAAGGGTTCAAATTATTGGTTTTCTCCTTTTTTGCCATCGTTTTTGTAGCGGGAAGTAGCATATGGGGTTATATGCTAGCGTCAGATGCCGCACCGGTCAATGAAGTGGCGATTATCATGTTTTTCTTGGGACTCTTCCTATTGATGGTAGCTCCGTCAATGCTTGTCACACCAGAGCGTGCCGAAGAATTGAAAGCACCACAACATAATTGAGGTAGATTGAAACGTTGTTAAACTTAGTATGCGCCTAATCGGAAGCAATTGCAGAAGGTCTATTAAATCCAAGATTAAAGGGTTTCAAGATGTTGGTTTTTACATATTTTGCAATTTTCTTTTTCTCTGGAAGCGTATTATTGGCCTATATGTTGGCAACAGAAGCAGTACCATGGGTTGGATTGGCAATTATTACTTTCTTCATTGGTCTATTTTTTATAATGGTATCTCCTGCCATGTTGATTACACCTGAAAGAGCGATTGAGTTAAGAGATAGAGAAATTAAATCCTGACGGCAATTCATTCCAACGAAGAATTCAAGACCACCTCTTATGATTGAAGAATACAGTTAACAAGTGATTGGAGAGATTGCATTTTGCCGAATCCATCGATTTTTGTGTTTTTAGCTTTGCCATTGATATCTGCACTGATCTCACTGGGGATTCCCATTTATAAGTCCGAGTATATGATATTAACAGCCATCATTTACTTGGGGTATGCATTGTTACTCTTCATCGTTAAAGCAATGTCCTCATCTAATGGAAAGATGGATTTTCCTAAATTTGCAGGATATGCCATGTTTACTGCTTTCGCATTTTTCTTTATTATGCCTTTAATTAAAATATTTGATGGCGAAATTGGCATTCAATTGCTCTTGATCGTGATTTGGCTCGTGCTCCATATAATCTTTTTTGTCAAAGTCGAGACGTTCTACAAGATTGTTTTACCGACGGCGGGTGAACAAAAATCAAAATGGACGATTGTCTACTATCTAGTTTTCCTTGTACTTGCTCTAATTTCAGGTGGAGGAAACTTCATGGTAACGCGAATTATGACAGAAAGTTATGGACAGGAACCAATCATGAATTATTTTTCATATGTCCTATATATCATCGGTTGTTGGCTTGGAACACTTGCAGCCGTTATGAGCATTGGAATGCAAGGGAAGTTGCCGAAAGGTCGAATTGAACGAATAGTACAAAAGGGAAAGTTAGTACGTAATAAATAATCATTGAATTGATGAAGACATAGTAAATTTGAATAGCCATTTTTCGGTCAATGTCTTATACAAAGGGGAAGTACGTCATGAGTAAACAAAAAAAGCTTGAAAAACTTGCAGTTCCGTTTGTTAAAAATCGTATTTTCATTACGTTTACTCTCTTTCTTATGTTGGGTTTACCGGCCAGTTTAATACCTGAGGAAACATACCTTCAGTGGGTAGTTATCAATTCACTCGTAGCAATACTATTAACATTTGTGAATCACATTATTTGGACGAAACAGAAGCATGATAGCAAAAGGTATTTCTCACTTCACTCTTTAGTGATGATGCTGGGTCTGGCATTTTACATGACATCTCCAGTATTAAGATTGATTTATCCTTCCATGTATTTTTGGATTCTTTTAGCTGGATTGATTCTGTACAGTGTTTTCCTATTTTCAAAGTATGATGCAATCGCTGGAGGACTTTTAAATCCACGTAAAACTGGGTTCAAATTAGTGGTTTTCTCATTCTTTTCCATCGTTTTTGTAGCGGGAAGCAGCTTATGGGGCTATATGTTGGCGACAGATGCTGCACCAGTCAATGGAGTGGCCATTATCTTGTTTTTCTTGGGACTCTTCACATTGATGGTAGCTCCGTCAATGCTTGTCACACCAGAGCGTGCCGAAGAATTGAAAGCACCACAACATAATCATTGAATTGATGAAGACATAGTAATGTTGACCTCATAAAAAATGAATTGTGCAATATTTGAAGATAGAGGTGATCCCATGATGGGCTTACGAACATTAAAAAATGAAAAAGGTGCATTGAGTATCGAATTTCTAGGAATTCTTCCTTTCTATTTCATTTTTTTCTTATTGCTTTGGCAAGTGGTAGCTTCCGGTTATGCAGTCATGAGTTTGAAGTCTGCCGCAAATGATGGAGCGTCGGTTTACGCTATGACCGGAGATGCGGTAGAAGCTCAAAGTGCTGTCATGCAATCCATTGGCGGTAGTGCACTTTTGGCCAGTCCCAATGTATCCATTAATCCACAAGGAAATGGTGCTTTCACTTTAACAATCAGCGCCCAGCACCCTCTTGTCTTTATTCCAGCTGAATGGAAGAAAGAGACCGCGGTCTCATTGAACTCGAAAGCAGCTGGCAAGGTGTTTGTCCCATGAAGTATTTAAGCAATGAAAGAGGCAACTCTGCCTTTTATATTATCTGGCTCTTAGGTATTTCCGCTGTCATTTTTGTCATTGTCATCAATATTGCGAAAGTATATGTGGTCAAACAACAAGCTTCAACTGCCACACAACAAGCAGCATTTGCGGGAACCATCGTTTTTTTGGAAGTTACCCAAAAAGGGATAGAGAATTTTGACAGTGACCTGACCAAATCCACCGCACAAAAAAAGGAAGATGGGGAATCTATTCAAGATCAGATTGATCACAAAGTGGATGAATTGGTCTCTCAAGATGTAGATTTACAGCAAGCGTACATCAAAGCATACAATGAAGTACTTCCTGAAAAATTAAGAAAACATCCTCAATTTGAAATAGAAATGAAAGAGACGTTTAGAGATTCTGGGCTTCGCGGGAAATTGCTTAGTGCAGTTCAATCAACCATCACGGCCAACGAAGCGAATGCAGATGACTTCGAAGTGCTGCTGTCCGATACAAAATGGCGTGTGGAAGTAACAGCAGATGCTACATATAAGACGATAACGGACGGAACCTATCTCCAGCCATTTACTTCGGATATTAAACAAAAAGGAGTCGGCCCGTCACTTAAATATTTGGAATATATACCTTTCGAATGAATCAGTCCTGGAACAATCCTTTAGGACTGATTTTTGTTTATTAACATCTCTCTGTTTCAGCACCTGAAAGTTGAGGCTTTCTAGACTGAGGTAGACCCTACATGAATCCTTCGGTATGAAATAAAAATCCAAGCACTCTATAAAACAGAATGCTTGGATTTTCTTTATGATTTACAGATTTTCATATTTTTCGCCTGTTAAAATTACGAGGTTAGTCTTCATCTTTAACATCAATATCTTCAGGAATGGGAGTGTTTCGCCATTCGTCTATTTGCCGTTTAACGTCTTCCACTTGTTCTAGGTGTCGATCAAATTGTGTTTTATTTATTAAATACTGCTCTCCATCATGAACAGATTTAATGCGTCCTTCCAATACGTACCGGCGTACTTGCAGTTCAGGCATGCTCAAAAATTCAGCTGTTTCTTCTATTGTTAAATACATAGAGCAACACTCCTTTTTCTACAGTATAGTTGACGATATGCTGTATCTCAATATGTATAAAATATGGTAAGGTACAGTCAACAACTACTTGAGGTGACGATATGAAAACAGTGATCCCTTACCTACTTGTGCTATTAGCTGCTGTGTTATGGGGCACAACTGGAACAGCTCAAACCTATTTGCCACAAAATGCCCAGCCTTTGACGATTGGTGCGTCACGGTTAGCAATTGGTGGATTTTCATTATTACTAATAATGATTGTGATGAAAAAAATTAATTTCAAAACCTGGCCATGGCTGATCACTTTAATATGTGCATTGTGCATGGCATTGTTCCAACCTTTATTTTTTACCTCCGTACGAGTGACAGGTATTGCTATCGGGACTGTTGTCGCTATTGGCAGTGCACCTATTTTTTCTGGTTTGATAGAATGGTTGTTTCTTAAAATGAAGCCATCTCGCGCTTGGGTATTGGCCACAACCCTTTCAGTCATTGGATGCAGTCTTTTGTTTCTGAACAAAGACGCACTTACTGTTAATCCACTGGGTGTAACTTTGTCTTTGATTGCTGGATTTGTTTTTGCCATTTATACAATCGTCAGTAAAGCATTACTTTCTAAAGTGGAAGCCATTCCGGCAGTTGCCATGACATTTTCATTGAGCGCATTGATGTTGATGCCTTTCTTGTTCATTTTCGACAGTTCATGGGTGTCGGAACCATCGAATATTTGGACGATTTTATACTTAGGATTTATGACGACCAGTGTTGCGTACATACTGTATTTATTGGGTCTCCAAAAAGTCCCTTCGTCTTCAGCAGTAACGTTATCTTTAGGGGAACCGTTGACTGCAGCAGTTTTGAGTGTCTTTATCGTAGGGGAAGTATTAAGCCCCGTTTCATGGGTAGGCGTTTTACTATTACTCGGAGGGATTATTGTTCTTACGTTCAGTGGAAGAAAACGAGCAAAGTATATTAGGTAAATGAAAGTGTCTCTTTAACCAGAGGCACTTTTTTAGTGTTTTTATTGGATATATATGGGCTAATCGGAATAAAAGGTTGTTGATGCCGATTAAGTCTAGATTAATGCCCATTAATATGCAATTGAAGCGGATTAAATCTCAGTTGATGCCGATTAAATAGCATATGCAGTCAAATAAAATCAAACGAAAGATAGTCCACGATGTTTTCTTAAGAAATTCTTCATTTTTATCCTCATAGTTTGTTAAGAATTGGCAGATATAATTGGTATCATAAGAAGTAGAAATGAGGTGCAACGGATGACACAATTTACGGTTCTTGTAACGGATGATGACCAGGATATTCGGGATGGAATTGAGATTTACCTGAAAAATGAAGGGTACCGCGTATTGAAAGCAGCAGATGGGGTGGAAGCATTGACGCTGCTTGAAACGAATGAAATTCATTTAATCATTCTCGATATTATGATGCCAAATATGGACGGCATACAAGCAACATTCAAAATTCGCTCAGAGCGCAACATTCCAATCATTATGCTGAGTGCCAAAGCGGAAGACTCAGATAAAATTCACGGATTATCTGTGGGGGCAGACGACTATGTAACGAAGCCATTTCATCCGATGGAACTAATGGCTCGTGTGAAGTCACAGTTGCGTCGATACGTCCATCTCGGTACGTTCAAGGAACAGAATGCCACAGTGGCAATCGGTGGACTTGCACTGGATATGGAAGCTAAATTAGTGACGCTCGATGGGGAAACCGTCAAATTGACTCCAATCGAATACAAAATTACCGAATTGCTGATGACCAATGCCGGTCGAGTGTTTTCTATCGGGGAAATTTATGAGCGTGTCTGGAACGAACCCGCGTACAATGCCGAAAATATCGTCGCTGTACACATTAGAAAAATTCGGGAAAAGATTGAAACGGATCCGAAAAATCCGCGATATGTAAAGGTGGTGTGGGGTATTGGCTACAAGATCGAAAAGTAAGGTATCCCACTGGTTTTCCATTGTAGCACTTGCATTAGCCATGCTCAGTCTCATGTATTGTTATTCCTTTGTTGCTCAACTAATAGATGACAACTTTTCCTCGAATAGGATGTTTGTGCAATTGACCCGCATGTTAAAAGGAGGCGTCTAAGTGATGAAAAGAACAACATGGCTTTTTTATGGACTTGTCAGCCTAACAATATTGGCGATTATTACATTTACTTCACACGGTCAACAATACTTGGGTAAAGATTTTAAAGAATCCGATCATTTTCACATGATTGTTGAGTCCCAAATGAATGAAGTCTATCCAACATTAATCAACAGGTTTGACGTGAAAAAAGAAATTAAGAATCTTGAAGTGACTGAAAATGAAATTGAAGAATACCGTACGTATTACGGTTCCCAAATGGATCAAATCCGTGACGTTCGTTATCAATACGAAGGTTTAATTGAGGAAGCGACATCATTGTCGGAAGATGAAATTCTGGCTGAACTGGTGATTGAGCGTGATGCGAAAATTGCAGAAATACGCAAAAACTTTGCCGATGATGAAGTGGTGCGAACTAAAATCATGGAAGCGAAAAAGCAGGCATTGGAAGAATATGATCGAAAGATCTCCAACTCACTCCCGCTTATGAAGGCACTGCAACGGCAAATGGCTTATGAATTGACCAATGAGGAAACAGGTGAACATTACTCTTTTGGAGATGTTGAAGTCAAGGATGGAATTAAAAAAGAGTACAATTCAAAAAACGGTCTTCTTTATCTTTCAAAAGTGAAACAAGACTATATGAATGTGGAAGATGGAGAATTGAAACCTCTATACATCCTTAATATGAACGATTTAGTAGAAAACCAGTCTAGCCAGTTTTCTGGTATAGTCGCGATGCCGAAAACGACTCTAGCATCTGAACATATGCAGGGTCTGACCAACTTCAATCAAAACAAAGCCTACTTTTACTCTCTTTGGATGTTGGGGCTGATCGCACTTGGAGGAGCCATATGGTTATTTAGCAAAAGGAAGGCCGAAGTACTTTCTTCCCCCACACTTCTTTTCATTCGGGAACGAAAATTGGAGATTCGCTTATTGTTAATCTTCATTCCGTTGGTTTTAGCCTTTGCTTTCTCAACGATAGTTTCGGATCAATTGAGCTATTACGAGTATTATTATTCCAATCTTAGATTTGCTGCATATGCAGGCATGATGGTGTTGTTATTCGTTGTCTTCCTGACGTTGACACTCATTCAGGCAGTGTGGTTGTTTAAAGATAGCAGGAAAAATGGAATTAGAACGATGTGGGAAAAAAGCATCCTTAAAAAATGGGTTTTGATAATCCAGGACTTGTTCCTTAACCGTCGACTGGGTACTCAGATTCTTTTGATTCTGTTGGTGGTCTTCTTGGCGGGATTAGGTCTTGCGGGTACCTTTGTTGTTCCAGAGTTGCTGATTATATATGTACCACTATTTATGTTTGTTTTGATGCCTTCGTTGTATTTATTGTTGAAGCGAGTCGCTGCTTACAATAAACTCGCATTAGCGACTGAACAAATGGCAAAAGGACATCAAATTGCAGATGTACACATTGGTGGGAAATCAGTTTTGGCCAAACATGCCAAACATTTGAACATGCTTCGTGAAGGTGTGAGGATGTCGCAATCAGAGCAAGCGAAAAGTGAAAGGTTAAAAACTGAACTGATCACAAACGTCAGCCATGATTTGCGAACACCGTTAACATCGATTATTACCTATACGGATTTACTGAAAAAAGTGGATTTAACAGTTGAAGAACGTCTATCATACGTCGCGATTTTAGATCGTAAATCTCAGAGATTGAAAACATTGATAGAGGACTTGTTCGAAGTTTCCAAAATGGCTAGTGGCAATATGGAGCTTCATAAGCAACGAGTGGATTTAACCCAGCTAATGCAACAAGCTCTTGCAGAACACGAAGAAGACATTCAAGCGGCTGGCCTTGATTTCCGCGTAACTGCACCAGAAAATCCTCTACACGCTTTTGTTGACGGACAGAAATGGTGGAGAGTGCTGGATAATTTGATTGTGAATGCCCTCAAATATACATTGGCCGGCACACGCGTATATGTGACATTAAAACAAGTAGATGGCTATGCACAATTTGTTGTGAAAAACGTGACTAAATATGAACTTGGTGAAAATGTGGATGAATTGTTTGAACGCTTCAAACGAGCCGATACTTCCCGTCACACGGAAGGATCCGGACTTGGATTGGCTATTGCGCAGTCTATTGTCGATTTACACGGAGGCTCAATGCGAATTGAAGTCGATGGGGATTTATTCAAGGTCACTGTATCTATAATAACTGATTAACGAAACGTGAGGGATTTGATTCCCTCACGTTTTTTTATTGAAAATTCCGCGGGAAGGGAGTCGATTCCCTTTTTTTGTAAGATGGCAGAGTCTAATTGAAATAAAACATATAAACACCGATTAGCAATACACCTATATCCGCAAATATATGAATGATCCAAGAAGGATAAATGGTCCCACTTTTTTCATTAATCCATTGGAATATCAGACCACCAGTAAAGAGACCGGCTACTGCTAAGATTAAAATTGGCCACTCGAACCACGGCAGGAAAATCGCAATGTGGTAAATAGCGAAAAAGAGGCTCGGCAGGAACCACTTCAACTTGGAATCTCTTAATAAATCCACAAGTAGGCCGCGAAAGAAAAATTCCTCCAAAAAAGAATTGCCTAACAATATGTAAACTGCGACAAAAGGAAATACTGAAGCTGTTACTCCAACCCGAGTTTCTAAGTCTATTTGCAACGCTACCAAGTCGATTGAATCATTTAACAACATGAATGCACTTGTGACTGTACCTGCAACCACTATTCCCAGTCCCAATGCCAGATAAATACTCTTTTTTTGTGTTTTTCTTATTTGAAGAAATTCAAATTTATATCCTCTTAATAAAAGTACAGGGAATACTACGAAAACCATTACTTTGGCAAGTGTTTTCCATACATAGGATACTTCAAGTCCTTGTTCAATCCACAGTAGAAAGAAGATAGAAATCAAGGAAAATATTACTGTCCACTTTTTCATGTATTTTCCACCTCACTAAATGGACGAAATTCGTGTTAAAAGGTTTGCGAGAGGGTAAAAGTATAGGAATAACAATAAAAATGAGCAGGTGAATTAATGAATACATCCAAATGGATGGACTTACGAATTCGTTTCCGACATATACTTTTTGCCATAATCGGCTTGGTTGTATTAATCGCTGTGGCAACAGCTGGCTTCATGGCATTGGAAAACCTCAAATTATTCGATGCTTTTTATTTGACCATCATTTCTCTGATGACGGTGGGTTATGGAGACATTGTTCCTGAGACAGAATCAGGGCAAAAGTTTGCTTTATTACTGATTCCCCTTGGTGTGGCTTTTGTCACTTACGCAATGGGGGCTGTCGCTTCTTATTTCATTGAACATCAACTTTCAGTAAAGGTGTGGAATAAACGAATGGAACATGCTATTAAAAATTTGGAAGATCATATCGTCGTATGCGGGTTGGGTCGAGTGGGAAGACAGGTTTACGAGCAGTTAAAAGAAGAGGATGTCCCAGTCGTCTATATTCATGACTCCGAAGAAGAAATGGTGGACTATTTGGCGGATGGAACACTTCGCATTGTTGGAAGTCCGTTGCAGGAAAATATCCTGAAAGAAGCTAATGTGGCAAAAGCACGAGGCTTGATTGCGACGTTACCGAGTGATTCAGACAATGTGTTTATCACCATCAAGGCTATAGCTTTAAATGAAAAGATTGAAGTAGTTGCTCGCGCAGAAAATGCAGGCTCCGAAGAAGTATTATTGCGTGCTGGTGCCAGTCGAGTAATAAACCCTTCTACTATTGGTGGCCGGGAATTGGTGAGTTCTGTATTGCGCCCAGAAAGTACAGATTTAGTGAATTTACTCATTCATACAAAAGAAAAGAAACAATCATTGGAAGAAGTGGCGCTTGAGGAAGCGTGTACTTACATTGGAAAATCCCTGAAAGATTCTGCGATCCGAAAAGAGATGGGCGTGACGGTTTTGGCCATCCGCCGATGTGAAGAACTCATAAGCAACCCATCGGCTGATGACGTGTTGGAAAAACAGGATGTACTGATTATTTACGGGGAGAAAGCTGCTAGTGAAGCGTTTAAAAAGAAATGCAAAGGGTAAATGAAGATTGTCATGAAAGACAAATAATTTTGAAATTTCAAAGGAGGAAACGCTATGATGGATCGTTACTATTGGAGAGATACTCTCTCATTTTTACCAGAACTTTTGCTAGCTTTATTGGTATTATTAATCGGATTTTTCGTGGCAAAGTTCTTAGAAAATCTTACTTACAAAATGTTACGCAAAGCTCGTGTTAATGAGCGATTAGGAAATAAAAACGAAAAATGGACAGTCGAAAAGATTATCAGTAAAGTCGTCTTCTTCGTCGTGCTAATTCTAGCTTTTGTATTATTTTTTAATATATTGAACTTGAATGCTATGGCTATGCCATTTGTTTCCATGTATTCAGGCTTAACAGGTGCTTTCCTTAACATTTTGAAAGCTGGTTTAATCTTATTATTTGCTTGGGTGTTAGCGACAGTTGTTAAGAAAGTCATTCAAATGGCTGGCAACAAGCTGAACCTGAACAAATATGTTGCGAAAACAGGTATGGAACCAAATCCTGCCGATCAAGCTAAATGGACTGATACAGCAGCTAACGTTGCTTATTATCTTATTTTCTTACTCTTCATTCCAGCGGTGCTAAATGCTCTTGGAATTGATGGATTAAGTGGACCGTTTGAAGGAATGCTTGCTAGCTTCTTCAACTTTATTCCTAAGCTAGTATCTGCGGCAGTTGTATTCTTTATTGGTTGGTTTGTTGCGAAACTAGTTCGTAATTTACTAGAGAAGTTTTTACAATCAGCAGGTGCAGACCGCTTGGCAGATCGCTTGAACATTTCTTCATTCTTTGAAGGGACAAGTATTTCCAAAGTTGTAGGAATAATCGCCTTTATTCTAATCATGATTCCAGTATCCATCACTGCACTAGAGATTTTGGATTTAGATGGAATTTCTGGTCCTGCAGTTGGTATGTTAAACGATGTTTTGGCTATGTTGCCGAAAATCGCAATTGCTATCATTCTTTTATTGGTGGGAATTGTTGCTGCTAAATGGGTGAAAGACATTGTAGTTTCATTGCTAGAAAAATTGGGTGTCAATTCAATTTACGGTAAAATGGGCTTTAAATCATGTGCTGGTTCAGCTCCATCTTTCGCTTCTCTACTTGGTACAGTCGTACAAGTAATCATTATCTTATTGTTTGTTGTAGAAGCTTTACAACTACTTGAACTAGAATTTATGGTTACATTAGCAACTGGTATTTTTGCATACTTGCCATCAGTAATCGCTGCAATCATCATTTTGGCAGTTGGTTTCTGGTTAGCAAATATGGCAGAACAATTAGTTGGCAGTGTGATGAGTCATTCTACAGGGACTCCACACGTATTACGTTACGTTGCCAAATATGCGATTCTTGCATTCGCATTCTTTATGGCTCTAGATCAGTTGGGCATTGCAGCTTCGATTATTAACTCTGCATTTATCCTAATCTTAGGCGGCGTGGCATTAGCATTCGGTCTGGCATTTGGTTTAGGCGGACGCGAACATGCTGCTCGTTATTTAAGTAAGATGGAAAAGAGTTTGCAGGATGCTGAAGTGTCAAAAGAAAACTATAAAGCTGAAAAAGAAACAATTAAAGAATCATTGAAAGAATCTTTCCAACCCGAGAAAAATAAAGAGCAAAGTTTACGTGGGTTTACACCACATGTAGATGAAGTGAATCCTGCTAACCCGGTGAACCCAGTTGATGAAGGATATAACACGCCTTCACCGGATGAAGTTTATCCATACGATGAAACTCCTCCAAATGAAGGATCTTCATTCAACAAGGACGCTCATGATAGCTGGAACAGCACGAAACCAAAAGATGATCCATTTCGACCTTAAGTAGTGAAAAGCAGCAACTCTGAAATTTGGAGTTGCTTTTTTTATTCTATAAATAGAGAAACGAAGTTGGACCCAGGACCTCAAAAGGAGATATGGCTAGCTTTGTCTTCAATGAAGATGGAGAGTTCTCTGTTTACTGTGAACCGCATCCAGTGATGAAGATGAAAGTGAATGTGGAAGAGGGCGCTTCAAATTCCGGGGAAGTGAAACTAGATATTGCTCATTACGCTTTTAGTGAAGAAAGCATGACCATCTCTCCTGGAACAGTCATTACGTGGGCAAATCAGGATTCCGCCCAACATAATGTGGCGTTTGAATAAAACATGGTATTGAATTTTTTTTGTTTCCTTTTGTAAGAGATTCAGCTACGCTTAATTGATACTGAATCTAAAAGGGGTAATGACATGGAGACATTAGGTCAATTAAACTTTGCACGAATTTATACGCAAGGGCATTTGCAATCAGTAAAGGATGAACAATGGGACATCCAACCTGAAGGGTTTCACAATACAATCCGTTGGCATGTCGGTCATATTTTTGTATCGATGGAAAATTTAGTTCATCGTGGATTGCCTGAATATGAGGTTGTTCATCCTGAATGGGCTAAGTTATTTGGATCTGGAACAAAGCCATCTGATTGGACAGATGCCCCACCAACGAACGAGCAATTGCTGAGTGCTTTGGCAGAACAACCTGCTAGAGTCAAAGAATTCCTGACTGGAAAACTAGATCAACAAATGCCAGATGTAATGTCCTTAGGAAAATTCCATGACATGGCAACGGTTGAGGCAGTTATTCAATTTGCTATCTGGCATGAAGGGGTTCACGCAGGCATCATTTTTGCATTGAATAAAGTGACGGCCGTATCGGAGTAATTAAAGCATAGAAGAGGTGACTTTGACAGAAACAATGTCAAAGTCATTTTTTTTGCGCGTTCAAATTGTGTGGAAAAGATGAATTTTTGAAATGAGAGTACGAATTCTAGATAAAGTTTAGTGAAATGTAGATATCGCTTGTCGAAATGTAGATAAACCATCGTGAAATCTCGATAACGACTCGCGAAATGTAGATAAGTATTTACAAACTCTCTATAACAGCCCGCGAAATGGTGAAAACATCTCTCGTAAATAAAAAACAACCTTCCAACTGGAAGGTTGTTTTAATTTTTTGGAACTAGATCTTGCTGAAACGCATAGACGACTGCTTGGGTGCGATCTTGCACCTCGAGCTTGGAAAGAATATTGCTGACATGTGTTTTAACGGTTTTCAAGGCTATAAACAATTCATCTGCAATGTCTTGATTGCTGCGGCCTTTAGCCATTAATAACAGGATTTCGTGTTCGCGATCAGTCAACTCATCGTGTAGCGGACGACTTTGCCCTTGACGCATTCGTTTCATCATTTTGTTTGTGACTTCAGGCTCTAAAACCGCCTGACCAGACAATGTATCGCGAATGGCATCGGCGATTTGTTTCGCTTTGGATGTCTTCATTACATAACTGACAGCACCTGCTTCAAGGGCAGGGTACACTTTATCATCATCAAGGAAACTCGTGACAATCATGATTTTCGCTTGTGGCCATTGGGCAATTATTTCTTTCGTGGCTTCTGCGCCATTCATGATGGGCATGACCATATCCATCAGCACGATATCTGGACGGAGGGACAGTACCAGATCAACAGCTTCCTTACCATTGACAGCTTCGCCGATTACGTCCATATCCGATTGTGCCTGTAAGTATGCGGACACGCCTATTCGGACCATTTCATGATCATCCACGAGTACGATTCGTATCATCTGTTTCCAATCCTTTCTCAACCGGGACTTTTACTTCCACTATCGTTCCTTGTGATGGGATTGAAACAACCTTGCTTGTTCCACCCATTTCAACGGCTCGTTCTTGAATATGATGCAACCCGTATGAACCTGTTTTGCCCTCATCATTCATAAATCCGATTCCGTTATCCTGTACACGGAAAATAGCAAGGCCATCTCTCTCCACAAAGAGAATGTCGACTTCAGTGGCGTTTGCATGGCGCAAGGTATTGGATAGCGTTTCTTGTGCAATGCGGAATAAGTGGTCTTCCGCACCTTTGGAAAGGGAGATATCCTCAAGTCGGAAGCGGATGGTGAAGTGCACCTTTTGTTGCAATTCAAACAGTAATTCTTCCAGACCATGAGCCAATGATTTATTATGAAGCGCTGCAGGACGCAAATGGAGCAAAAGGGCACGCATTTCAAGCTGTGCTTGCTGGACCATTTTTTCAGCTTGTGCCAGTGGTTTGGGAACGTCGTTTTCCTGCTGTTCCGTAATTGACGATAATAGCATGGATGCAGCGAATAATTGTTGGGAAACAGAATCGTGAAGTTCCCGTGCTAACCGCTGGCGTTCCTGAATGATGCGTTCCTGAATTCGCTTGTCTTCGCCTTCTGCCCGTTCGTCTGACATTCGTTGCAAACTTCTTTTTTGCGTAGCAATCAGCGTTGTCACATCACTCAAAGTCTTAGTTAACTTGGGGGAAACTTTTGGAGCAGCCAATCCATCATTTTGTTGATCAGTATTCGTGACGACCTGTAAATAGTTGTCGATCGCTCGTTCTCTTTTTCTTGCCACCTGCGTGCTGGAGAAAGTGGTGCCTATGCTGATGCTGAACAGTAAAATTGCCATCCATATGGAAATAGGTAAATCCCCTTCTTCTACTGACCACAAAGGAAACCATGTTCCGTATGAAGGCCATCCTAAAATATACGTTAATAACCCCACAACGAATGCGATAAGAATTAAAAATAAGAGTAAAGTGCGTCCGATGAATCCACTCATTTGCGAGTCACCTCTACATCTCCAAGCCATGTCGATACAGCGATGACCAATTCAGACGTTGCGTTGCCTTGAGCTTCTGCATAGCCATCTTGAAGGACAATCGATTGATTCCATAAACGTCTTTTACTGGAACCAAAAAGTCGAGCATCTCCGAGTAGTGTTGTGTAATGGATTCGCACAGGGATTTCATAAGGAACGGCCACACTGATTTTTCCAATACCTTGTCGAACGGAAACTAGTGAAGTACCTTTTGGTAACACAGTTTGGGTCGTATCAATTGTGATGTTCCCGTAAATACCTTGAATGTGAACATCCTGCCATTCATATGCCTGGAAAGGTGTAGATTGAACTGAAAAGAGTTTGTTCTGAATGATTGCGTTCGATGTTTCTAAATCACTGAGGAATGGCTCAATGACTTGTTGAGTTTCATCACCCTTCCAAAGTCGCACTAAAATATACACCATAGTTGCGGCAATTAATAAGCGTAAACTCCACATGGAAAGCAAGGCGATTCCCAAAAAAGCGATACCACCCCAGAAAAATAAGCGGCTTTTTCTGCGTAAACTAATATAAATTAACCCGATACCAAAAAGAACGAATAACACACTTCCATTGTGGAAGAACATCGCCTCGATAAATATAAGAAGCAAGGCAGCCAATAGCCAAAATGTAATGCGTTCAGTTGAAAAACGTTGCAAAGCTATTCCTCCTTTTTCGTAACAGCTTAGCCTCTCCCACAAGTAAATCGAAGGAGGTATTATATGCATTAAAAGGAGAAGGACAGGCGCCTTCTCCAATTCTTTACTTTATTTTACACAATTTCAGATTGAGGTTGTTCTTTTTTTTCTAGCATTTCCAATCTGCGTTCCATGGATGATACATCATGCTGTTTTTCAATGCGTTGACCCAGTCGTTCGATGTACTGTTCCATTTCATCAAAGGCCAATAACCTTTTTTCACCGTTCTTTGCAGCTTCAGGTTGAAGGACGCGGTCCATTTGGTGATGGGCACGAGTGACATTTTCTTTACCCATTAACTGTAACTGGCGAACTTTCATATCTTTCAGTTTGTGTTTCATTTCTTCAAACTTTTGCTCAAGCCCAAACAATTCCTCAATTGTCCGAGAAATACTTGCTTGTAATACGTCTTTTCGGTTCGTATAGGCTGTAACTTCTGCTTTTGCAAAATCAATTAATTCACCTTCATTTGTTTGTTGGGCAAGCTCCAATTGGGAAGAGCGTTTTGCCAGCATTTCTGTAGTCTCTTGTAGTTCTTTTTCAAGTTCTGCTTTTAATTGCGCTTGGCGTTCAATCCACCGACCCGTTTGTTCTGTTTGTTTTTCTGCTTCACGAATATATTGATTTAACATGGTGATGGGATTTTTCTGTTCCTTTTTGTCAAATACGTTGTGCAGATCTGCTTCGAATGCATACTTGAATCGTTTCCATAATGTTGTCATGTGTTTTTCCTCCTATTTGTTTAGTTCGTTCCATTGTTTTTCAAAGTTGATAAAAGGGTCTGAAGATGTTGCAGTCATTGGAGCTGAGAAGGTAATCGGTTGTTGTTTCCATTCACGAATGACATACCATAATCCAGCAATCGCCAGAATTCCGAAGAAACCGGGCACATTCGCAACGGCTGTCAGTAGCCCAATAATTCCGACCGCTATCCATGAAATTTTAGCCAGCTTAGATCCTCCTTTTAAATAAAAATGCATCCCTGCGAATACAAGCAACGCAGATAATGCAAGACCTAAAAGTGGTCCTAAATTGACAAGCGCCACAATACCTGCGATTACCCCAACTACGATTAATCCAAATTTTTTCATGTGTTTGTCTCTCCTTTCAAATTGTAAGTTAATCGTACCAACTCGCCATGAATCACCAAACGGGCTAGGAATGCATTTTTTACTAAGACCTGAGACTTAGAAGATTCTAAGAAGAGAGTAGAAAATTTCACGATAGTTCTGTAAAATAATAGTGAGTGAATATTCATTCAATTCCGATAAAAGAGGTGTAACGATGAAAGAAGTCGTGATTATAGAAGGAATACGTACTGCAGTCGGTCGGAGAAAAGGGAAATTTGCACAAATGCGACCAGACGAATTGGCCGCAATTGTATTGGAAAAATTAATCGAACGGGCCGGAATTGAAAAAGGCGACGTAGAAGACATTATTTTAGGGTGTGTCTCTCAAGCAGGTGAACAAGGAGGCAACATTGCAAGAACAGCGGGATTGATAGCTGGCTTTCCAACCAAAGTTCCTGGGACGACGATCGACCGTCAATGTGGTTCCAGCCAGCAAGCGGTGCATTTTGCCGCACAGGCAATCGCATCCGGCGACATGGATATTGTGATTGCGGGTGGTGTTGAAAGCATGACACGGGTACCGATGTTTTCAAATATGGGAGACGCCAAACCAAGCAAGAAACTAACGGAGCAATACGAAATTATTAATCAAGGATTGTCTGCTGAACGAATTGCAGAAAAATGGGATTTATCCCGGGAACAATTGGATGCATTTTCTGTACAAAGTCATGAACGTGCCTTTCAGGCGATTGCCGAGGGTCGATTCGAAAGTGAAATAGTACCAATAGAAGTGACAAACGAAGATGGATCAACTGAGCTGTTTTCTGTTGATGAAGGTCCAAGAGCAGGAACTACTCTTGAAACACTGGGTGGTTTGAAAACGGTATTTGATGAAAAGGGACGAATTACCGCAGGCAATGCTAGTCAAATGAGTGACGGCGCTTCAGCAGTATTGTTGATGTCGCTTGAAAAAGCAAAGGAATTGGGACTAACACCTCGTGCGCGCATTCATACCCGTGTTGTTGTTGGATCAGATCCAACGCTTATGCTGACGGGTCCAATTGCAGCAACGCAAAAAGTATTGGCGAAAGCAAAGCTCAGCATCGAAGATATGGACGTATATGAAGTAAATGAAGCCTTTGCTCCAGTGCCGCTTGCCTGGTTAAAGGATACAGGTGCTGATCCGTCTAAGTTAAATCGCAATGGTGGTGCAATAGCACTAGGTCATCCATTAGGCGCATCAGGAACGAAACTGCTTGTCACTTTGTTGCATGAGCTGGAACGCACAAATGGACGATATGGACTTCTTGCAATTTGTGAGGGGATGGGTATGGCGAACGCCACTATTATTGAGAGATTGCCAGAAGCGGAGGGACAGTCATGATAACGGCAGATGTCATTGCTATCGTAACGGGTGGAGCATCAGGACTTGGAGAAGCCACTACGCGCCGATTGGTCGCACAGGGTGGGAAAGTCGCCATTTTTGATTTGAATGAAAAACGTGGGCGAGCACTGGTTAAAGAATTAGGTGAAGAACAAGTAGTTTACTTTCAAACAAATGTCACGGATGCTCAGCAAGTTGAACAACATGTAGAAGAAGTAGTGGCACATTATGGGAAGGTCAATGCGTTGATTAGTTGTGCAGGCATCGCGACGCCCGGTAAAGTAGTATCACAGAAAGGTCCGCTTGCACTTGAACGCTTCGAACAAGTCATTCAAGTGAATCTAATCGGTACATTCAACGTATTGCGTGTTGCCGCTCATGCCATGCAACAAAACTATCCGAACGAAGAAGGGGAACGTGGTGTCATCATTAACACTGCTTCCGTCGCAGCTTTTGAAGGTCAAATTGGCCAAGTGGCATACAGTGCTTCTAAAGGTGGTGTCGTTGGCATGACGTTACCGATTGCCCGTGAATTTGCTAGAGACGGCATTCGTGTAATGGCGATTGCCCCAGGTCTAATCGAAACGCCATTGTTCGAAGGTTTGCCTGAACCAGCACGAGTTTCCTTGGCAAGTTCCGTGCCATTCCCGAATCGTTTAGGAAAGCCGAGTGAATATGCGCAATTAGTAGAAAGCATTTTAATAAATCCAATGCTTAACGGCGAAGTGATCCGTTTAGATGGTGCCATTCGCATGCAACCAAAATAAGGAGGAGTCTTGATGGGGAAATACCGTTTTGAGACTGATGAGCACATGATGTTCCGCAAGTCGCTTCGCAAATATTTGGAAAAAGAAGCTGCTCCTCATTACGAACAGTGGGAAGAAGACCGTATGATTCCTAAATCATTTTGGCGGAAGCTTGGTGACATGGGTTATTTAAGCCCACAAGTTGAAGAGAAATATGGCGGACTGGAAGTTGATTTCCGATACGCTGTCATCATCGGAGAAGAGATGGAACGTGTTGGAGCGAGCTTGACAGGTGTTGGACTGCATAATGATATCGTGGTTCCTTATATTGAAGCGTATGGAAACGACGAACAGAAAGCGCGCTGGCTGCCGGGATGTGTAACAGGCGAGCATATAACCGCTATTGCCATGACTGAACCAGGGGCAGGATCTGATTTGGCGGCGATTCAAACAACTGCTGTTCTTGATGGTGATACGTATATCGTAAATGGTTCCAAAACCTTCATTACGAATGGCATCAATGCGGATCTAGTTGTAGTTGTCGTGAAAACCGATACACAAATTGAACCGAAGCATCGCGGAATCAGCTTGCTAGTAATCGAGGAAGGCATGGCTGGGTTTACACGTGGACGCAAGCTAAACAAAGTCGGCATGCACGCGCAGGATACAGCAGAGCTGTACTTTGAAGATTGTCGAGTGCCTGCTAAGAACCTGCTTGGCGAAGAAGGAAAGGGTTTCATTTATTTAATGGAGAAGCTCCAACAGGAAAGATTGATGGTGGCGATTTCAGCTCAAACCGCTTCTGAAGATATGGTCGAGATGACACTGGACTATGTGAAGTCCCGTAAAGCATTCGGCAAGCCAATCGGAGCGTTCCAGAACACGCAATTCAAGTTAGTTGAAATGAGCACCGAAGTTGAACTTGGTCATTCATTCCTTGAATCGTTGATTGAAGATCATATGGCAGGGAAAGACATTGTCTCAAAAGTGTCCATGGCGAAGTATTGGCTGACGGAAACTGCAAAGAAGATTTCTGGTGAATGCTTGCAATTACACGGAGGCTACGGCTATATGGAAGAATATAAAATTGCAAGGCGTTATCGAGATATTCCAGTCGCTTCGATTTATGCAGGCAGCAATGAAATTATGAAAGTGATTGTCGCGAAGAAAATGGGGCTGTAGATGAGGGCAAAAGGATCCATGAAGATGATTAAAAGAGGTTCAAAATGAAATTATCAAATGAACAAGAAATTGTAGAAGCCATTTCTAATGACGAGTGGATGATGAATGTTATCAGACAAGCAGCTACACTAGAGTTACCCGACTGGTGGATATGTGCTGGATTCATAAGAGCAAAAGTATGGGATGAATTACATGGATTTTCTGAAAAAACCATACTTCCAGATGTGGATGTCATTTATTTCGATTCGGAAAATTTGGACGAACACATTGAAAAACTCTATGAAAAAGAACTAATTAAATTAGACTCAACCATTCCTTGGTCCGTTAAAAATCAAGCAAGGATGCATACTTTGAACAAGGTAGAACCCTATATATCCTCAATAGATGGGATGTCAAAATTTCCAGAGACAGCCACAGCTATTGGCATAACTTTTGATGACAAAGGGGAACTTCATTTATGCGCTCCACATGGAGTCAGAGACTTATTAGCAATGAAAATCTCTCCCACCCCTTATTTTGAAGGATCGCAAATATATTTTGATAGAGTTAAGCAAAAAAACTGGTCAGCAACATGGCCCCTAGTGAAAGTAGAGTAAGCGGCAGGGCTTTTTCTGTTGCTTTTTCAATTACTACTATTGTTATCGAATGAATTATCCGTAGCATTCTGACTGCGCGTTGAACGATATTCTAGAATGTTTCAAAGAATGGAATCGCCTTGTCTTTCATACAACGTATCGCAAAGGGATTTAACGCATATCATGATATACTTTCCAAAAACAACGAGGAGGTGTCTCTTATGCCGACCAATATCCCAGCGAGCCTGACGAAAGACTTGGCGCTGACGATTTACAATGCTGGTTTTGCATTAATTCAAGAAATCCGCTCCATTCCTCCACTTTCAGACGATCATATCATCTACTATTCGGACGTACCACAACGGATTGAATCGAATTCCGTTCAGGTGAAAGGTCTAAAAGTCACAGAGCTTACTTACGAATATGACTTGATGGATCGACTCAAGTTGCTGGAGAAATATGTTGGGCATCAAATCAGAATCGTCAATAAGAAAACAGGCGAAGAAAAGACATACCTTCTGTTAAGCGTCCAAAATGGTTTGGTCCTTGCAGACATGCTGACAAGAGAAATTGTTCTTGATGCAGAAGGGGAGATCCGCTTGCCGGACGGTCCGGAAGAAGTGATGTTAAAGCCCACACTCGTTTGGCGTTTTGATGAACAAACGGCAGAAGATGTACGGGTTACGTATTTAACGCGGGGGCTAAGTTGGGAAGCGGACTATGTGGCACAAGTTAGGGAGAATGATTTTGATTTGACAGGCTGGGTAACGATGACGAACAACTCGGGCATGACGTTTGACGATGCGACAATAAAACTAATGGCGGGGACAGTGAACCGAGCACCAATTCGCATGCAAAAAACGATGAGTTTTGAGCAGGGTGCCATGGCCGAAATGGAACCGGAACGTCAGGCATTTGGAGAGTACTATCTATATACGCTCCCTGAAAGACTGACGCTGGAGAATCGACAGCAAAAGCAAGTTCAACTTTTTTCTGCCTACAAAATCAAATCGCACACGGTATATGAAGTGGATGCGTACAGTAACCATCCAACAGTGTACTTAACGTTCCGAAATGATGCGGAAAACGGCCTTGGATTCCCACTTCCAAGAGGGAGATTCAAATTGTACAAAGAAAATCCAAAGGACGGTTCTTCTGAATTTATCGGAGAAGATTACATCCAGCATACGGCTGCTGGCGAACTAGTCCGCATCAAATCAGGGGAAGCTTTTGATGTCACGGTGGAAAGTGATGTTGTGGCTAAATACAAGAAAGACGGCTATGAGTATGAGGAAGTCGTATACTTGATTCGCAATCAAAAAGACCACCCGATTGAACTTATCATCAATCATGGCACTAGCTATAGCGTATTTGATGTAGTTGAATCAACACACACTTGGAAACGGAAAGATAACGATATACAAATCTTTGTACCGGTTCCTGCAAAATCTGAAGTGAAAGTGGCATTTACGATTCGGTATGACCGGAGACAAGATGTAAAGGTGAATTAGTATCATGAAACGTATCAGTATGGGCACTCTTATTCTAGCAATTTATACACTACTTGTTTTTTATTTTGGCTATAACACGTATCGGTGGCTCCAAACGTGGGCCCTGCCGGTTCATCCCGTGTTGTTTGGTCTCTTCTGGTTTGTCTGTGCTTTTGGCTACATCATCGGCAAGTTTAACCATGGACTAAAATATTTCAGTATCATCGGGTCGTACTGGTTCATTGTGATGCAGTACGGCTTGATTTTATTTCCTCTGGCAACGCTTGTTTATTTGATATTGCCTTCCAAGCAAACGATTTTTATTACAGGAAACATCGTGGCGTTTATTTTTCTGATTATTTTCATCGCAGGGACATATATGGCATTTTCACCGGTTATTCGCTATAAGACAATACATATCAACAAGGATTCTGGTTCGCTTCGCGAGTTAAAGTTGGTACTAGCATCTGACTTTCACTTAGGTCTTCTTTCCAACAAAAAGCACTTGCAACGTTTTGTGAATTTGGCTAACGTAGAGCAGCCGGATGTGGTGTTGCTTGCGGGTGATTTGGTCGATGATGATCCGATTTGGTTTGTAAAAGACGGGATGTCCGAGGTCATGAGGCAGTTGAAGGCGACATATGGTGTTTACGGAGTTGTCGGTAATCATGAGTATTACGGACGTAAAATTCCGCTTCTTGTGGAAGAAATGAGGGGAGCGGGCGTCCGCATGTTGCTGGACGAAACCATTTGTGTGGAAAATGCGTTCTATGTAACGGGCAGGGAAGATGCGACGAATGGGAAGCGACAGTCTTTGGAGAGTTTGAAGCCAAAGTTGAATGAGCTTCCATGGCTTGTGATGGACCATACGCCTTTTGATTTAGACACGCCTGCTGAGCTCGGAGTGGATGTACATGTATCAGGGCATACGCACCGGGGGCAGATGTGGCCGAATCATTTATTCACACGTCGTTTATTTGAGCTTGATTATGGGTATAAACTTAAAGGTCAGTTGCACGCTTTTGTGTCATCTGGCTTTGGGTTTTGGGGTCCGCCGCTTCGATTGGGTTCGCGTTCGGAGCTTTGGTCAATCAAAATTACAGTATCGTCGAAATAAATATTGGGAAAAGCCCATTAATCTTGTTACGATAGAAGTTGGAAAGAAATTGTTGCTTGGAGGCTGGACATGGAAAACTGGATTACTGATATTATGAGCCAGTACGGCTACATAGGTATATTTTTACTAATCATGCTTGAAAATATTTTCCCACCTATTCCGTCAGAAGTGATTTTGACGTTTGGTGGTTATATGACAACGCAATCGAGTATGACGGAAATGGGTGTCATTTTGGTTTCGACTGCAGGTTCTATCGCAGGGGCTGTGATTCTTTATGGAATCGGTCGAATGTTGGATGTAAAACGCTTGGAGAAAATCGTGGATCGTTATGGACGTGTTTTACGTTTAACGAGAAAAGATATTTACAAAGCAGATAGCTGGTTTGATAAATATGGCATTTGGACTGTATTGTTTTGCCGCTTGATTCCATTGATTCGCAGTCTGATTTCGATTCCTGCCGGGATGTCGAATATGAAATTTGGATTGTTTTTGTTATTTACGACATTAGGAACACTTATTTGGAATACGATTTTAGTATCGGTCGGAGCAGCAGTGGGCGATAACTGGGAATCAATCGTTGGCGTAATGGACGTGTATTCAAATATTGTTTACGTCTTGCTTGTACTTGCAGGACTTGCCGTAATCTGGTGGTATTTACGATTCCGAAAAAGAAGAGCATAAGGAGATATTATGGAACTATTTGATTTGCTTAAAGCGTTAATATTAGGATTTGTGGAGGGGATGACGGAGTTTGCACCCGTTTCTTCTACCGGACATTTAATTATTGTGGACGATATGTGGTTAAAAACATCTGAGTTTCTTGGGAAACCTTCGGCTAACTCGTTTAAAATCTTTATTCAGCTTGGATCGATTTTGGCGGTAATTGTGGTGTTCTGGAAACGTTTATTCAGTTTGGTTGGTCTTTATAAATTGAAAGATACAACTACAGGCTCAAAGTTAAAATTGACGCATGTAATCGTAGGTTTAATCCCGGCTGGTGTGCTGGGGGTATTGTTCGAAGACTTTATTGATGAACATTTATTCCGTACCGAGACGGTATTAATTGGCTTGGTTATTGGTGCGATTTTAATGATTGTGGCTGATAAATTCGGACCTAAAAAACCGAAAACACAGACGTTGGATCAAATTACATACAAGCAGGCATTTACTGTTGGGCTTGTGCAATGTTTATCGTTATGGCCAGGTTTTTCTCGTTCGGGTGCGACCATTTCAGGTGGTGTATTGTTCGGGATGAGTCACCGGACGGCAGCTGATTTTACATTTATCATGGCTGTTCCGATCATGTTCGGTGCTAGCTTCTTGTCCCTTTTGAAAAACTGGGAGGATATAAATCCAAGCGATACTTCGTTTTATGTCGTAGGATTTATCAGTGCTTTCGTATTTGCGCTGATTTCCATCAAGTTCTTCCTGAAGTTAATCGAACACGTGAAATTGACGCCATTCGCAATTTATCGATTGGTATTGGCGGCAGTGTTGTTCGTGATTTATGTTCTATAATGGATTCGAAAACGGTCTCAATATGAGGCCGTTTTTTTGTTTGTGGAAAAGAGGAGAATCCGCGAGTTTTTCTGTGATGCGCAAATAGAATGGTGGAAACCGCGAATAGAGTTAAGGCTTGAAAGGAAGCTGACTGTTTCTGTCGAATATAATTGGTTAGACTAGCAAATACATTTACATAGGATACGAAATAACGTCTACTTTGCCACATTTATAACTGAATACAAACAATTGAGAAAAGGGGATAGACAACATGACCGAGACGATAAGTATCGATCACCGTACAATCGCGGTTCGATTATTTAATGAAACATGGGATTTGATGGAGAAGAAAGACCGAACAGGTGATGAGGATTCACAAATGCTGGAGAAGGCATATGCTTCGCTCTATCATTGGCGCCAAATCGGCACGAAGCTTAATTTGGCTAGAGGCTATTGGCAAGTGTCCCGTGTCCATGTCATTCTCGGACAAGGCGATACTGCATATTTTTACGGCGTGGCGGGTGCAGAACTATGTGAAGCGGAAGGATTTGGCGATTTTGATTTAGCCTTTGCTTATGAATCCATAGCACGTGCAGAAAAGTGTAGGGGCAATTCTGAGTCAATGAATATTTGGTTGGCACGCGGGCAAGTAGCGGCCGAAAATATCGCGAAAGAACCAGACAAAAAATATTTTTTAAGCGAATTGGCTAGTGTAGATAAGGGTTGAACGAATTCAGCGATGATTCATCGGTTGTAAGAAAAAACACTATATGTTAGATTGGATATTATGTAAAACACAATATATAGTGTAAAAACGAAAAAGAGGTACCAGTAATGGTTTAAAAGGGAATTCGGTACATGCCGAAGCTGTCCCCGCAACTGTAAGTGTAAACGACTGTACAAAGTCCACTGTGCATCAGCATGGGAAGGGTACGGAAGGATAATGCACGAGCCAGGAGACCTGCCTTTTTTTTCGATGAAGCAACACTTTCTTCGGGGGTTGAGGAGTGGAAGCGAGCTATTTGTAGCGAGCGAAATTCCATTTTCTCGCAAACCAATTCTACTCCTTTCCATTCTTTCAATCTTGAGCGATGGCTCAGCCGAAGAGGCTGTTCCATCGCTTTTTTGTGTTTCTGAAATTGTTGAATTGGAGTGGGTATACATATGGTACAAAAGGTATTAACAGACAAAGAAATACTTATAGATCAACTGCTGGAGCAGTTTAAAGAGAATGAGTTGGCTCCCTTGTTGCGTGCCCATGAAAAATGGCTGAAGAAAAATCCACAAGCAACCGATGAACAGTGGTCAAAAGCCATGGTAATGGAGTCACTTAGTCATCTGGATGAAGAGCAACCATACTGGACTTTCGTCGCTGCACGTGTTTACTTGGCACAAGTTTACAGCGAACTCGCTGTAAGTCGAGAATGTTCAAGTCAAAATGTGTATAAGGATTTTGAGAAACACCTTCAGCGCTTATCGGACAAGGGTTTATATAATGCCCGTCTCCTGAAGACCTATAGTAAAGAAGAAATCAAAGCATTAGGTGAAGTGCTTGAACCGGAACGCGATGGACTATTCACATATATTGGATTAAAGACATTGATGGACCGTTACGTGGCAAGAGATTACGACCTTTCACCCGCAGAGCTACCGCAAGAACGATGGCTCATCATTGCTATGACGTTAATGCAAAACGAAACCGTGAATCGCTTGGAGAAAGTGAAGGAAGCGTACTGGGCAATGAGTAACTTGTATATGACCGTTGCAACACCAACCCTTTCCAATGCAGGGAAGCCACATGGGCAATTATCGAGTTGCTTCATCGATACAGTTGACGACAGTCTGCAAGGGATTTATGACTCGAATACAGATGTTGCCACGCTATCGAAATATGGCGGTGGTATAGGCATTTACATGGGGAAAGTGAGAAGCAGAGGTTCCTCAATCCGAGGATACAAGGGAGCATCGAGCGGTGTGCTGCCGTGGATCAAGCAATTGAATAATACAGCGGTCAGCGTGGATCAACTAGGTCAACGACAAGGAGCGATTGCCGTATATTTGGATGTGTGGCATAAGGACATCTTGCCTTTCCTAGATTTGAAGCTAAACAACGGGGATGAACGATTACGCGCACATGATATTTTCACAGGTGTGTGCCTACCGGATATTTTCATGGAGAAAGTCGAAGCACGCGAAGAATGGACACTATTTGACCCGCATGAAGTACGTACTGTCATGGGTTATTCTCTAGAAGATTTCTACGATGAAACCCGGGGGGAAGGTGCTTTCCGAGATAAATATGAAGAGTGTGTAGCGAACGAACAGTTATCGAGAGAAGTAATGCCGGCCATTGATATTATGAAACGCATCATGCGCAGCCAACTGGAAACGGGTGTGCCATTTATGTTTTATCGAGACGAAGTAAATCGAAGAAATTCAAATAAACATGAAGGCATGATTTACAGCAGTAACTTGTGCACGGAAATTTTTCAAAATATGAGTGCGACAGAATTTGAATCGATCACGTTGGAAGACGATGTCATAGTCACACGTCGTAAGCCTGGTGATTTTGTCGTGTGTAACTTGTCCTCCATCAATTTAGGAAAAGCAGTTCCAGCTGGTGTGTTGGAAAGATTGATCGAAGTACAAGTACGCATGCTCGACAATGTCATCGATCTGAACATGATTCCAGTGCCACAGGCAGAACGAACAAACGCAAGATACCGTGGAATCGGACTTGGAACATTTGGCTGGCATCACTTATTAGCGCTGAAAGGAATTCGATGGGAATCTGACGAAGCGGTAGAATTTGCGGATGAATTGTACGAGGAGATTGCTTATTTGACAGTGCAAGCATCCATGAATATCTCTCGTGAAAAAGGACCTTATCCATTATTCGTTGGATCGGCATTTCATACGGGAGAGTATTTTGAATCCCGTGGTTACGATTCATTGAAATGGCGTGAGCTTCGTCTGGATGTTGCCATGAATGGCGTGAGAAACGGGTATCTCATGGCCGTCGCACCGAATTCTTCCACGTCGATATTGGCAGGAAGTACAGCAAGCATCGATCCTATATTCCAAAAAAGCTATTCGGAAGAGAAGAAAGACTACAAAATTCCGGTAACAGTACCTGACTTGAATCAAGAAACAACATGGTTTTATAAGTCCGCGTACTTCATCAATCAACATTGGACATTAAAACAGAACGCTGCACGACAACGCCATATCGATCAAGGGGTATCGTTGAATTTATATGTCCAAAACACAATTAAGGCGAAAGAATTGCTGGACTTGCATTTGGATGCGTGGGCAAGTGGTTTGAAAACGACCTATTATGTGCGCTCCACATCGGTGGAAATGATGGAATGTGAGTCTTGCTCAAGCTAAGGAGGAAATTGAATGACAACGATTGAAAAACGAAAGCTCATGGATAAAGAGGCACCAAACCGTTCTACCGGCATCGTCAATGGGGCTTCATCGAATGTACTGAACTGGGATGATGTCCGGTTCAGTTGGGCGTATCCGAAATATAAAAGGATGCTCGGAAACTTCTGGACCCCTTTTGAAATTAATATGGGTTCGGACGTGAAGCAGTTCGGCGGATTAAATGATGCGGAGCGGGAAGCATTCTTGAAAATCATCGGCTTATTGGCATTGCTCGATAGTATTCAAACTGATTTCGCAGGGAAAGTTGCTGATTATTTAACGGATTCCAGTTTGAATGCGCTTATGATAATTTTGGCACAACAAGAAGTGATTCATAATCATTCGTATTCGTATGTGCTGTCGAGCTTGGTGTCGAAACAAGAGCAAGACCGGGTGTTTGATTTCTGGCGCACGGAACCGGTCCTAGCAAAGCGAAACGAATTCGTCATGAAAGGGTATGAAGCTTTTTCAGATGAGCCAAATGTTGATTCATTATTGACTGCGATTGTCTATGATGTCATTTTGGAAGGGTTATTTTTCTATTCTGGATTCGCTTTCTTCTATCATCTCGCACGTCATCAAAAAATGGTCGGCACGAGCACAATGATCAACTACATCAATCGAGATGAACAAATTCACGTTGATTTGTTCGTGAAAATTTATCAGGAGTTGTTGCGAGAATATCCTCAGTACGATACGCCAGAAAGAGCTCGTGAAGTTGAAAATATTTTCAAAGAAGCGGCTGCACTTGAAATCGAATGGGCACGTGAAGTGATAGGGGATCGAATTGACGGTCTGGACGTCGAGGATGTGGAAGAATACATTTGCTTCTATGCAAATGTCCGCTGTGCTCAACTTGGCTATGAACGACCATTCCCGGCGTATCGCAAAAATCCATTGAAGTGGATCAAGGCTTACGAAGAAGTGGATTTGGGCAAAACCGACTTTTTTGAGCAAAAGTCTCGTCAATATGTAAAAGTCAATGTGCAAGACAATGGGTTTGATGATTTATAGGAAGTTTGGGAAGAACGCTGTTTCATAAGGTGAGTTGAATCTGTAGTGCGATGAGTTTGAGCGATAAATTTGTACAAGTGACCTTTAAATAATCAAAAGAGTAACAAATAAACATTTTAAGATGTAAAAGGATAATAAAGAGGTCTGGCGAATCCTATAAGAGATACTTAATTTTCATTAAGGAGATGTAGAGAATGAAACCAGTACTTCCATATTTAACGTTTTACGGAAATGCCAAAGACGCAGCTGTATTTTATGAAGAAACATTCAGTTTAGAGAACCAAGGTATGCTTAAATATGGGGATAGTGATTTTCCATCACCGCCTGAAGCGGCAGATTACATTATGCATTGTCACTTAACAAATGGAAACTTCAGCATTATGCTTGCTGACTCCTCAACCCCTGGCGAATCAGGTACGACAAATGTTTCATTGATGATTGAATGTGAAAGCGAAGAAGAAGTGAATCGTCTGTACAATGCATTATTAGTGGGCGGTCAGGCAATCATGGAACTTCAGGACACGTTTTGGGGAGCCAAATATGCTAAAGTGCGCGACCAGTTTGGGTACACATGGGATCTGAATTTCGAAAAAGGACAAGCTGAATAACAAACTGTGAAAGATAGTAGGGGCTGCCGATGTTACTGGCAGCCTTTTTTGTTGGGGAAAAATGGGTGAATGGGAATAAAGCTCGGTCAAGTGTTGCACCGGCTCCCAGGAAGAACGCCCTGAAGAATCCTAACAAGGAACCCCTAAGTTCATTCATGCCGAATAAAATACTCTGATTAATTTACCCACACCAAATCCGCTCTTCTGTATCTAAAAAAACCATGACAATATTCTGAATAGAAATTATAATGAATAAAGTTTTAGAGAGGGAGAGATAGCATATGAAAAGAACAACATTGGCTTCAGCATACAAATTGGAGGGCATGTTGGGATAAAATGTGAACTCCGATTTGATTTTAACCCAAATCAAAAAATCGGAGGAAATTAGAATTGAGTATACAAAATTTTTATTACACTTTAACAAGTTCACGGTCGTTTTTCATTCAGATGGTGTTCACATTAAACGCCATTTACTATGTAACTCAAGCGGAATTGAATGCTTTGCAACTCGTATTGATCGGTACGATTATGGAAGTGTCTGTTTTACTGTTTGAAATGCCCACAGGTTTATTTGCGGATCATTTCGGACGGAAAAGGTCACTTGCTTTCGGAACACTCGTCATCGGGTTAGCACATGTTTTGGAAGGCAGTACGCCTGAGTTTTGGGCAATTGCGGTAGCTTCTGCGATGTGGGGAATCGGCTGGACATTCATCAGCGGGGCGGAACAAGCTTGGATTGCTGATGAACTGAACGCTAAAAGTTTGGAAAAGACGTTCTTACGTGGATCGCAGTTTTCATCCTTGGCTCGCTTTGCGGCAATTCTGGCAAGTGTGACCATCGCAGCGATTTGGTCCGTACAAATTGCAATTATTGTTGCGGGAATCATGCTCATTGTCATGGCGGTATGGGCTTTCATCAAGCTGCCTGAAACAAAGTTTGTTAGAGTTACTCGTGAAAAAGGTGTTTCGGGTGTCACGCATATGGTGAACACCATCAAAGCTGGTGTTTCTCAAATTCGCGGGAACACAGTGTTGGTCAGTATTGCGATGGTTACATTGTTTTGGGGGCTCGCCAGCGAAGGCTTCGATCGTTTGTACGGCGCCCATTTCATTGTGGACTACCAGTTGTCGGAAAGTGAGAACGTTTATTGGTTCGGTACATTTTATGCGGTCGCGTTTTTACTGAATATCGTGATCCTTCGTTTCGTCGAGAGACATGTCAAAGGACGTTATGCACATGTATTATTGATTACTAACACCGTGTTGATTGCAACGATGATTGCTTTCGCCTGGACAGGTCATTTCTGGGTGGCGGTAGCCATGTATTGGGTGACAAGTGCACTGAGAAACGTAAACTATCCATTGATGAGCATCGTTACAAATGAACGCATAGAATCAAAAGGGCGTGCCACAACACTTTCCATGTTTGGGCAGCTTGATGCATTCGGACAGATTGCCGGTGGACCACTCGTCGGCATGCTGGCGTTGTACACGTCCATTGCAGGAGGGATTACTTCTTCTGCGTCGTTAATCCTGCCGGTGCTTTATTTCTTATGGCGGATGAAAAGGAAAATGAAAGTTTCATAGATTGATTAAGTGCCTGGTGCGAATACGTATCAGGTTTTTTATTTTACAGCGAAGCGTAAAGAGCAAATCAGAAGGTAGATATATGGGGGAATTACTGGTGCAAGGGAATAAATGACGCAACCACAAAAAAACAGTGCACCATTAAAGGCACACTGTCAGTAACTTTATTTATTTCCCGCCTAATATATCAAATAGCCCGCCTGCCAAGCTACCTTCACCTTTTGAGCTGCCGCCAGGAATTTGTGGGGCTGCTGCAAAGACTCGGCTTGCCAATCGACTGAATGGCAACGATTGTATCCATACGGTTCCTGGTCCACGCAATGTAGCGAAGAACAATCCTTCTCCACCGAACAACGCCGTTTTTACGCCCGGCACCATTTCAATGTTGTAATCAACTTCCTTGGTCATTGCCACTAAACATCCTGTATCGACACGTAACACTTCGCCAGGTTGTAAGTGTTTCTTATGAATAGTACCTCCAGCATGAACGAATGCGAGTCCGTCACCTTCAAGCTTTTGCATGATAAAGCCTTCACCACCAAAGAAACCAGTCCCAAGTTTACGTTGGAATTCAACGCCGACCGATACGCCTTTAGCCGCTGCCAGGAACGCATCTTTTTGACAAATGATTTTGCCGCCCATTTCACTCAAATCCATTGGAATGATTTTTCCTGGATATGGGGAAGCGAAATACACATGTTTTTTGCCAGATCCGTTATTAGTGAATGTCGTCATGAATAAACTTTCTCCTGTAAGCATACGCTTACCGGCACCCATCAGTTTGCCCATGATTCCTCCTCCTCCTGAAGAAGAGCCATCTCCGAAAATAGTTTCCATAGAGATGCCGTCTTCCATCATCATTAAGCTGCCTGCTTCTGCAACAACCGTTTCTTTTGGATCGAGTTCTACTTCCACAAACTGCATATCGTCACCGTGTAATTTGTAATCAATTTCGTGGTTGTTCATGCGTCACATTCCTCCAGTAATTTAATCTACTCATTCATACGCTTCTCGCAACAAAAAGTTTCATCAAACGTCACTATTTATAAATAATCCGTTTTTTCAAAAAATTGAAAGGTTTAAACGACCATGTGTCGAATAAGTAAAGTGAAAGCGTTCTCAAATCGAAAGGGGTAAGGTACATGCAATTGAACAATTACATCGGTGGAAAGTGGCAGGAAGCTGGAGATGCAAAGTACGTTCCTGTGACTAACCCTGCTAATGGAGAAGAGTTAGCGCAAGTGCGATTATCAACTAAAGAAGATGTGGATTCAGCTGTCTTGGCAGCAAAGGAAGCGCAGAAAAAATGGGCGCTGGTCCCTGCACCGAAGCGGGCAGATTATTTATATGAAATTGGGCGTATTATGAAAGAAAAGAAAGAGCATCTTGCACAAGTGTTGACGAAAGAAATGGGAAAAGTCATTGAAGAAGGTCGCGGAGAAGTACAGGAAGGAATCGATATGGCATTCTACATGGCAGGTGAAGGCCGCCGTTTGTTCGGCGAAACGACGCCATCGGAACTGGCTGATAAGTTTGCGATGAGCGTACGTGCTCCGATCGGTGTGGTTGGGCTCATTACGCCTTGGAACTTCCCGGTTGCGATTGCCACGTGGAAATCATTCCCTGCGATTGTTGCTGGCAATACGTTTTTATGGAAGCCAGCAACGGAAACACCGATGATGGCTTATGAAATGGCGAAAGTGTTTGAAGAAGCAGGACTACCAGCAGGCGTTGCGAACATTGTATTCGGATCAGGGGCAGATGTTGGAACTGCGATGATCGAACATCCGGACGTGAAAGTCATTTCATTTACTGGGTCGACTGAGACAGGTCGTTCGGTTGCTGAACGTGGCGGTCGTCATTTGAAAAAAGTATCACTTGAAATGGGTGGTAAAAATGCCGTCATCGTCATGGACGACGCAGATCTTGGATTGGCGGTTGAAGGGATTTTGTGGAGTGCTTTCGGAACAGCGGGTCAGCGTTGTACAGCATGCAGTCGCGTCATTGTGCATAAAGATGTGAAAGAAGAACTTGAAATGCGGCTTCAGGAAGCGATGAAAGGTTTGGCTATCGGTGACGGTATGGACGAATCCGTAAAAATCGGTCCAGTCATTAACAAAAAAGCACTGGAAAAAATCCATAATTACGTCCAAATCGGAAAAGAAGACGGTGCTACATTGCTAGCGGGTGGAGAGATTCTATCTGATGGCGATTTGGCAAACGGAAACTACTATGCTCCGACTCTATTCACAAACGTTGCGAGAGATAGTCGCATTGCACAGGAAGAAATCTTTGGTCCGGTCGTTTCACTTATTGAGGTTTCGAGTTTAGACGAAGCAATCGAAGTGAATAACAGCGTCTCATTCGGTTTATCCAGTAGTATTTTCTCGCGTGACGTCAACACTGTTTTCAAGGCACAGCGTGATCTGGATACAGGGATTGTGTATGTAAATGCCGGCACTACTGGTGCTGAAATTCATTTGCCCTTCGGCGGGACAAAAGGGACAGGTAACGGACACCGTGACTCCGGCGTGGCAGCACTTGACGTTTATACAGAATGGAAGAGCATTTATGTCGACTTCAGCGGTAAGTTACAACGAGCTCAAATTGATAATTAAGTAGTTTTGAATGAAAGACTGTCAGCATCACATATACATGCAAAGAAAACGTTTTACAAAGGGGATGTAAGAATGAAGGTTGTTGTATTAGGTGCAGGATTAATGGGGAAAGAAGCGGCGCGTGATTTAGTCAAAAGCGAAAACGTCGAAAAAGTGTTTTTAGCAGACGTGCAAGTGGAGCAAGTGCAGGCTTTTAAGGAGAAAATTCAATCCGATAAAATAGAAGCAGTTCGGTTAGATGCCAATGATGATGCGCAATTGAAAGAAGTCATGAGCAAAGGCGACGTTGTCATTAACGCATTATTTTATTCATTCAACGAAAAAGTAGCGCGTACAGCAGTTGAAGTTGGCGTTCATTCAGTGGATCTAGGAGGTCACATTGGAGGAGCGACGGATGCGGTGTTAAGTTTGGCTTCTGAAGCACAAGCGAAAGGCATTACTCTCATTCCAGACTTAGGGGTAGCTCCAGGAATGATCAATATTTTATCTGGATATGGTGCAAGTAAGTTAGATGAAGTCAAATCTATCAAACTGTATGTAGGTGGGATTCCAGTTGAACCGGAAGGTCCATTGAAATACAACATCGTCTTTTCATTGGACGGGGTGATGGACCATTATACGGACACATCACACGTTGTCCGAAATGGTGAATTGATCGAAGTGCCATCCCTTTCCGAAATCGAGCCGATTCATTTTGATGAATTCGGTGAACTGGAAGCTTTCCATACATCAGGGGGAACTTCTACATTGACAAAAACGTTTCCGAAAGTGGAAACACTCGAATATAAAACAATACGTTACCCAGGCCACGCAGAAAAATTCAAAGTATTGGTGGATCTAGGCTTAACAAATAAAGCGACAAAAGTTGAAGTGGATGGAAAAACAATCAGTACGCGTGAAGTGCTGAAAGCCGCTTTGACGCCTGGTTTATTACTTGGTGATAAACAAGATGCCGTACTGTTACGTGTAATTGTGTCCGGTGACAAAGATGGGGAACTGGTTAAATATGAATACGAACTCGTGACGAAGAAAGATATGACGGATCAAGTAACCGCAATGGCGCGTGCAACGGCAAACACGATTTCAATTGTTGCACAGATGATCGGCAATGGGGAAATCACAAAACGAGGCGTATACGCACCTGAACAAATTGTGCCTGGCGATACCTACATTAATGAAATGAAAAAACGAGGCGTACAAATTCAAGAATCCATACAACAATCAACTACGGTTGGTAACGGATAACAGGAGGCACTCATCATGAACTTCGATTTTTCGGAAGAACAACAATTACTTCGTAAAACGGTCCGCCAATATGTGGATGCAGAAATTATTCCCCATATGGCTGAATGGGATGCAACGGGTGGATTTGATCAAAAAGTATGGAAAAGATTAGCGGAACTAGGTTTCATGGGCGTTTGTGTCCCTGAAGCATACGGTGGAAGCGGCATGGACTACAATTCACTTGCAATTGTTTGTGAAGAATTAGAACGGGGAGATACAGCGTTTCGTACAGCTGTCTCCGTGCATATCGGATTGAACTCCATGACGTTAATGCAGTGGGGCACAGAGGAACAAAAGCAAAAGTATTTGGTACCGCAAGCGAAAGGTGAAAAAATCGGTGCTTTCGGTCTTACGGAACCAGGCGCTGGTTCGGACGTAGCCGCAATGGCAACAACAGCGACTCGCGACGGGGAAGATTACGTTTTAAAAGGTCAAAAAACTTGGATTTCCCTTTGTGATAAAGCGGATCATTTCATCGTTTTTGCATATACTGATAAATCGAAGAAACACCACGGCATCAGTGCGTTTATTGTGGAACGCACGATGGAAGGCTTCAGTTCGAAAGCGATTAAAGGGAAGTACGGCATTCGTGCAGGAAATACGGGAGAAATTTTCTTTGATGATATTCGAGTGCCGGCTACAAACCGTTTAGGGGAAGAAGGCGAAGGGTTTAAAATTGCCATGTCGGCTTTGGATAACGGAAGATTTACAGTTGCTGCAGGCGCTGCAGGTTTAATCATGGCGTGTATTGAAGCAAGTGTGAAATATTGTAACGAGCGCGAAACGTTCGGCAAGCCAATTGGTAAACACCAATTGGTACAGCAAATGGTTGCGAAAATGGAAGCAGGTCTTCAAATGAGCCGTCTCCTTGTCTACCGTGTTGGTGAACTGAAAAATAAAGGCGTGCGTAATACGCGCGAGACCTCATTAGCGAAATGGCAAGCTTGTGATTTTGCGAACCAAGCAGCAGATGACGCTGTGCAAATTCACGGTGCGTATGGCTATTCGGATGAATATCCAGTCGCAAGATACTTGCGCAACTCAAAAGCACCGGTTATTTACGAAGGAACGCGCGAGATCCATACAATTATGCAAGCGGAATATGTACTTGGGTATCGTGAAGATAAAAAATTATCGAACATGTTGCCAAAATGGCCATTTGAAATCGATAAATAAATATGATAGAATATTCTCAACTTGAATGAACGGAGGTGAAGAAAGAATGAAGAACGCTGTGAATGCACGTGGTTTTATACTGGAATTTTTATCCACATCATGTGCGATTACTCATGAAATTTCTAACAACGGGACAGGTCTGTCCAATTTTAGAAAATTACATGCACATCACAGCTGACAAGACATTCTTTCTTCTCCATATGGAAAAGCGCAAAGCGCCACTCTAGCCCAACACCGGCGCTGTTCGGTTGAAAGGCAATTGCCTTTCTGACCCCTTTTAAGGGGCACGCGGGCTGGCGCTTGGAGCCAGACATCGAGAAAAGACTGCTTGCTTTTCAGGCAGTCTTTTTTTGTACGCAAAAATAAATCTACTGCAAATGAAGAATGGATTGCTTCCAGCTGAATTCGAAAGGAAGCGGAAAATATGATATGTACAATACAGGAAATCAGTAAAATGCTAGGTGGAAACATCATTTTTGAGGACTTATCACTGGCAATCAAAACAGGTGATAAATTAGCCGTTGTAGGACGTAATGGTACAGGGAAAACTACACTATTTAAATTGTTAGCTGGTGTAGAAAGTCCTGATTCGGGAAGCATTCATTTCAAAAAAGGAAATCGGACTGGCTACTTGGCCCAGATTCCTTCCTACTCAGAGGAAGTGACGGGGCTCGATGTTCTGACAATGGCCTTTGAAGAACTGCTCAAGATGCAAACGCAAATGACGGACCTTGAAATGAAAATGGCCAGCGCAACGTCTGAAGAAATGGAACGATTGCTTCGTCAATATGGAAATATCCAGGAACAATTCACGCTGCGTGACGGATATTCATATGAATCGGAAATTGATAAGGTCATACAGGGGCTGCAATTGGAAAACTTTGTTGATCGGTCATTCCCATCGTTGAGTGGTGGAGAACAAACAAAAATCATGCTCGGTCAATTGCTTCTGACGAAACCAGATTTATTGTTACTCGATGAACCGACGAACCATTTGGATTTGTTTGCCGTGGAATGGCTTGAACAGTATTTGGTTGATTATGAAGGTACGGTCGTCATCATTTCGCATGACCGTTACTTCCTGGATCAGGTCGTCACAAAAGTTGCGGATCTCGAAGAAGGCGAATTGATTTTATATCATGGCAATTATTCATCGTTTGCCATCCAAAAAGAAGAACGCATCATGCGGGAGTTCCAGGAATACGAGGAACAGCAGAAAAAAATCAAGAAAATGCGCGAAGCCATCAAGCGCCTGAAACTTTGGGCAAATGAAGCAGTTCCGCCGAATGCTGCTTTGCACCGTCGTGCACGCAATATGGAAAGGGCTTTGGAACGCATGGAGAAAGTACGGAAGCCGCTGATTGATCCGAAAAAAATGACTCTATCATTTGAAGCAGCTCCACGAAGTGGCAAGGAAGTGGTGGTCATGGAACAAGTGTACAAATCTTTCGGCGACAATGTGTTGCTTGCAGGAGCTGACTTTAATGTTAGGTGGAAAGAACGTGTTGCAATCGTCGGTCGAAACGGAACTGGCAAGTCCACTATTCTGAAATTACTGCGTGGAGAACTCGAAGTCGATGCAGGCACCGCACGTCTTGGCAGTAATGTGCGAGTAGGATTCCTGTCTCAACATTTCGAGATTGCCAACCCGAAAGCGCGCCTCATTGATGTCTTCCGAGCGGAAGTCAATGTATTTGAAGGGGAGGCGCGCCACATTCTCGCGAAGTTTATGTTCTATGGACCCGACGTTTTCAAACGGGTTGGAGATTTAAGCGGAGGAGAACGGATGCGATTGCGTCTTGCGCAACTCATGCACCAGGACATCAATTTATTGATGCTTGATGAACCAACAAACCATTTGGATATCGATTCGCGAGAAGTGCTCGAAGAAGCACTCGAAGATTTCCAAGGGACCATAGTGGCTGTCTCCCACGATCGCTACTTCCTGAATAAACTATTCCCTCGCACCGCTTGGTTGGATCGGGGAACATTCATTACCTTCGAAGGAGCCTATGAATGGGCACGTTCGAAATGGGCAGAACGTCAGACCTCGCTTGAAAAAGAAGAACCGGTCAAAAAGGAAGAACGAGTCAAAACTATCCGTGAACGGGAGGAACAACCTCGTTCTTTTGAAAAGGAAATTGCCGATGTTGAAGAAGAACTAGCGACTCTCACTGCTCAAATTGAAGCTGAAGCGGATTGGCAAGAATACGAAAATTTATTAGTGATAAAGAAATCACTAGAAGAACGTTTGGAAGAACTAATGGCGGATTGGTTTAAATACGAGGCGTGAATTAAAAGAGAAGGGAAAGAGTGAGTCAGATGAAATATGGATGTGTCTTGTTTTTGCTAACTTGTTGTTTCGTACTGACTGGATGTTCTTCAGCTGCCACTAAAGTTGAGCTTACTGCATCAAGCAAAGCGAGTGAGGATGCATTCATATTGGAGTTGACTTCAATTGCCAAACAGTCCAAAGAACATGAAAAAGATTCAATTACTGCCCGGCTGAAATATACTGGGCCGGATAATGAAGTAAGGATTTCGCATGGTGGTTTTTCGCCAATCGAATTCTCGGTAAAGGAATTGAACAAAAATAAAGACATAGGCGGAGTTTCTCAGACTATATTAAGCTCCACAACTTTAAAAAAGGATGAGTGGCTAGAAGTTCCTTTTTCGAAGTCCGGGGAAATAACGAAGGATGAATTCATAAAAGAGTATTTCAACAAAGATGGTTTCCCAAAGGGTAAATACGAAATCACCGCAACCACTGATTTTGAAGTCGAGCAGACCGGAGAAAATGTAAAGTTAAAGACAGTTATTGTAATAGAAGTGGACTAGAGAAACGGAATCGCCTTCAGCGGTTCCGTTTTTGTTTCGCTTACTGGTCAATTAAATTGTTTAGAAAACATGAATTTTAGATAAGCGATGCCGAATACTTGATATCCGATTGCGAAATCCAGATAACCTTCCCCGAAATGGAGATATCCATCCGTGAATCCTCGATATCCCCCTACGGATTCTCGATAAATCCCCCACCCAGCCCTCATAAGAATAAAAACAATCTTCACCCCCGCCGAGTATCTACCTTGTCCTAATTGCAAGAATTGCGTTATGCGATTTAATAAGAAATTCATTAAATAAATTATTTTCAGAATAATTGAAACCAAATTGCTCTTTATCGGTCTAATGAAATAACTAGCTTAAAAAAAGAGGAGAGATGGTATTGAAAAAAAGAAGTGTTTGGCTCATGGTCGCTGCAGTGATTGCAGGAATAGTCCTATCGTTTGCGTTTTATATTGATAAAGTGACAGTCAGTGCTTCATCGATTGCGTTGTCTGAGCAAGGATGGAAAGCGAATTTTTCGGAGCCGTTAAAAGCTTCAGCCATATCGGATGGAACGATATATTTGGTTGATCAGCAAGGAAAGAAAACGAATGCGAAATTGCAGCTTACACAAAACGGTCATTCAGTTAAAGTGACCGGAATCAAACCGGGTTCGTATATATTGCACATCAAGAAGGAAGCTATTCAAGGCGGATTCTTCAAATCCATGTCGACCAGTAAATTATCGTTTACTGTTCACAAAGATTTGCAAACTGTAAAATCGGAAAAGCAATTGAAAGATTACTTCGCTAAGTTAAAGAAACAAATGAGTCAGATGTACACTGATTCAAGGGCAGATTCAGCTGAAAGCGAAAACTCGATGGATTCAAGCAATAAATCTGCTCTATCAAGCAGTGGAGGAGAAGCTGACCACTCGGAAACGAACAATCAAGTGGAAGGCGTAGATGAATCGGATATGGTGAAGACAGACGGGAAATTTACTTACTCTATATTAAATGGACGTGTAATTGTAACGGATATTCAAAATCCTGCAAACATGAAGAAAATGGCTGAACTGTCATTCGACGCAGAATTCTATCCAACACAGTTATTCTTACATGAAAATACATTGATTGTGCTTGGAGATCGGCATGTACCATATGATTATGAGGAAACCTCAGGAAAAGTCTCCAGTAAAATGATGATGCCTGTTAACAGTTCCACAAATGTACGTTTCTATGATGTGAAAAATGCGAAGAATCCGAAACTGATACGGGAAATCGGTGCGGAAGGATACTTGAACGGGGCTAGAAAGACAGGAGACATGTTGTATTTCGTGACCAATGTGATGCCAAACTTCTGGGCAATGGAAGGGGCAAAAGATGTAGAGTTGCGTCCTTACACATTTGACAGTAAGAAAAAGGATAAAGTATCATCCATGCCGCTTTCTGATTTATCCATCTTGCCGGGAACACTGGAGGGGACGTATAGCGTCATTACGGCTATGAATATTGAGAATCCAGAGCAATCCCAAGTTGTAACGAAAGGGTATCTGGGCGGAAGCAATGCCATGTATATGTCTAAAGAGGCGTTGTATTTAACTGCCCCTATCTATGTACCTTCAAAGAATGATGATAACAATAATGCCATTGATCGAATTTGGAATCCCCAGGAAACCAATACGGAAATATTCAAGTTCAATTTAGATGGAACTAAAGTTGAATTTGTATCATCTGGAGAAGTGACGGGCATGCTCCTAAATCAGTTTTCGATGGATGAGCATGAAGGTTATTTCCGTGTCGTAACTACGAAAGGCTTTGCGTGGAATACGGATGAGCTTTCTGAGAACAATCTATATATTCTAGATGCCGGTATGAAAAAAGTGGGTTCCATCGAAGGACTTGCGAAAGGGGAACGCATTTACTCAGCTCGTTTTATGGGAGACAAAGCGTATATGGTGACGTTTAAAGAAACTGATCCGCTGTTTGTGATGGATGTCTCAAATCCATCAGCGCCAAAAGTACTAGGGGAGTTGAAAATTCCAGGTTTCAGTAATTACTTGCACCCATTGGACGAAAACCATCTAATCGGTTTCGGTTACGATACAAAAACGATTCCAGGCGAAAATGGCAGCCAACCTCGAACCATTACTGGGGGCATGAAAATCTCATTATTTGACGTAACAGATTTTGCTAATCCGAAAGAAAAAGACGTAGAAATTTTGGGTGGTCAAGGCACTTACAGCCCATTGCAATACGATCACAAGGCATTATTCCAGCACCGAGGCAAAGGTTTATACGGTTTTCCTGTGACGTTGTATCAGGGTACTAATAAGGATGGATACGATCAGTATGCAGGCGAAGGTGCAATGATGTATGAAATAACGGCTGAAGAAGGAATCAAGCAAGTGGCCAACATGATTAAATCATCCAAGCAACAAAACGAAGATTGGGAGCAGCTCGTTCAACGGATGGTTTATGCTGGAGATACACTTTATACTATTTCAATGAAAGAAACGAAGAGTTATGATTTAAATACGTTTAAAGAGATTGGTGTAGTCACATATTAATAACAAGGCAGGCCACTAACGCGATTCGCTTAGTGGTCTGCTTTTTCGTTCGTATTCGCGTCAATTCCGATATGCTGGAATGTGGTGACATCGAATAATCCCGTATCAGTTAATTTAAGTGATGGAATGACTGGCAAACTTAGAAATGATAAGGTCAAAAATAAATGAAAATCGAGCTTCGGATGAATGGTATGGATTGCTTCATGCAAGTTTGCCAGTGATTGTACTGCTTCCTCGAGAGGAACTTTCGTCATCAATCCGGCTATAGGCAATGCAAGCGAAGCCATGATTTGACCATCATGGACAACGACCAATCCACCCTGCATATCCTGCAACGCCTGTACAGCCGCAATCATGTCTTCATCATTCGTACCCAGAACAATCGCATTGTGGGAATCGTGAGCAATGGTGGTCGCGACTGCTCCTTTTTTTAGGCCGAAGCCCTTCACAATGCCCAATCCAATGGTGTGTAATTGATGATGCCGTTCAATTACAGCCAGTTTCAATTGATCCCGTTCCATGTTTTGCACGAATGCGCCATTTATAATTTCAACTTTTTCAACCACTTTATTGGTAACAATCTGGTCTGGTATGATTTCCATAATATTCGCTTTGGCACCTTGCGGGAGCGGGATAGCCAAATTTTCGACCGTCAAAGTAGGCAAATGAACGGAATGGCGAATTCGAACGGTACAATCCGTTTGAGTTTCAGTAGCGTTTATCATGCGGCCATGCTCCGCCACCTTGACTCCTTTCTTGAATACAGCAGCTACTTTGAAAAGTTCAAGATGATCGAGCAATAGAAAATCTGCTTCGAAGCCCGCTGCCAATGCTCCTTTTTGAGACAAACCATAACATTCCGCAGCATTCAGCGTGGCCAATTGAATCGCTTGAAGAGGTTCCATTCCAGCTTTAATGGAGAGACGTATAGCATGATCGATGCTGCCTTCGTCCACCAGTTCATCCAGGTGTTTGTCGTCTGTACAAAATAAAAATCTTCTTGCATTGTGAGGTGTTACCGCAGGAAGCAAATCATGTAGATTCTTCGCAGCAGAGCCTTCACGTATTAACACATACATGCCTTGGGTAATGCGGTCACGTGCTTCATCCGCTGTCACACATTCATGGTCTGTCTGAATGCCGGCTGCGCGATATCCTCGAATCTGTTCGCGTTGCAATCCCGCTCCGTGCCCATCAATTCGAAGACCCGCTTCCTTGGTCATCAGGAGCTTTGAAAGCATTCCTTCGTCTCCGCTCAAAACCGCTGGATAATCCATTACTTCTGCAAGTCCGAGTACGGAAGGGTGGGAGAGAAGCGGTTGTAAATCTTCTGCTTCCAGTCTTGCACCTGCATGTTCAAAGGATGTGGAGGGTACACTCGAAGGGAGCATGACAAAAATATCCATTGGGCTTTTTTCTGCATCTTTCAGCATGAATTGGATGCCCTCAACTCCTGCAACATTTGCAATTTCATGTGGATCGGTCACAACAGTCGTTACGCCGTGGGGCAATAAAACATCACCAAAAGCAGATGGGGTGAGCATCGACGATTCAATATGGATATGTCCGTCAATCAAGCCGGGTACGACATAGCGTCCCCCTGCATCCATTTCTTCAATTGCTTCAAATGAGCGAGTAGAATCAATTGCGACAATAAAGCCATCCGAGACAACGATATCTGCGTTCGCCCAAACAAGTGAAAATACATCCGCTACACGCGCATTGCGCAAAATGAAATCAGCAGGCTGTTTTTGTTGGGATACCGCGATGATTTTTTTGAGTGTATCGATTGAACCTTGCATGAAATTTCCCCCTTTATGAAAAGAATTTACTTATAGGTATTGTACTGTCGTATATACGAAATGAATAGTTTATAGAACCGGAAAAGTGAATATGTAATGGATGGCTACTCACGTTTATATCATTGTACTCGGTATGAGCAATAGATTCATGTAAAGTACCAACAATATTTGTTTTTTACTGCACATTTCGTTAAGATTGTGCAAAGGTGATAAGTGAAAGGAGTGGGCAAAGACGTGCTAAATGAGAAGAATGATTTGGCAATAGATTGTTGCCTGCTTGCGGGTCGACTAATGATTGAGAGTGGTGCGGAAACGTATCGGGTTGAAGATACAATGACCCGTATGGCGATTTCACAAGGTCTGATAGGGACCCAAAGCTTCGTCACACCAACAGGAATCATGTTTTCGCTTGGAAAAGATGGCTCGACACGGTTGATGACCATTCGGGACAGGGTGACAGATTTAGAGAAAATAGCACTTGTGAATCAAGTATCAAGAAAACTGGCCACCACTGAACTGACTATCGAAGAAGCATATGAAGAACTACAACGAGTTGCCAGTGCCAACTTAATGTTCCCTTTTCTATTACAGTTTATAGCAGCTGCAGTTGCTAGCGGGTGTTTTCTTATCCTGTTCGATGGTGTCGTGAAAGATGTTCCGGCAGCGACCATTGCAGGTGGAATGGGGTTCGTTGTGGTCACATTAATACATGAATTGACCCGTGTTAAGTTTTTCGCGGAATTCATTGCTGCCTCAATCGTTGGAACCCTGGCTTTTTTAGCGGTTCTGCTGCAAGTTGGGGAAGACTTGAACACTATCATTATCAGTGGTGTCATGCCATTGGTACCAGGATTGCTCATTACAAATGCAGTACGCGATCTTATGGCCGGGCATTTTGTTTCCGGGGTATCAAAAGGTGCAGAAGCATTGTTGACAGCATTCGCAATCGGTGCAGGCGTTGCACTCGTACTATCATTTTAGGAGGGGTGTCATGATTTGGATTGTAAAAGCGGTGTTAAGTTTTATTATCGCAATGTCATTTGCCATTATATTTAATGCCCCTAGAAAAAAACTAGTTGCAGCCGGCTTAGTAGGGATGTGCGGTTGGGTAATTTACAGTGGTTTTACAATGGTTTCAGGTGATGCAATTCAAGCATCCTTTGCAGGAGCTTTTATCGTAGCGCTGGCATCACATATTTTATCTAAACGTTTCCGTATGCCGATGATCATTTTCAGTGTACCGGGCATCATTTTACTCGTTCCCGGAGGACTTGCATACAATGCGATGCGCAACATTGTGGAAAATGACTATTTAACCGCCATCTCTTACGCTTCCAAAGCATTTATGACATCAGGTGCGATCGCAATGGGTTTGGTGTTTGCTGAAGTTTTGATGCAGTTGATATTTAGGTATTTAAGTAGAAAAAAGGCGGCTTCTCAGAATGTTTGAGAAACCGTCTTTTTTATGTCTGAGCAAGGTGTCAAGCTAAACAGGCACTTTGCGCATTTATTTTATAAATTTTCAATTTCGCCAGCAGATACAGGATGACTGATATAGAAACCTTGAATGGCGTCACAGCCGAGTTTTGTCAATAAATCCTGTTGTTCTTTTGTCTCAACACCTTCAGCCAAGACGCGTATCTCCATTGATTTTCCAAACTGAATCATGCCGTGTACTAGTTTTTGCAATTTCTCTTGTTTCGTAATGGACGCGATAAATGATTGATCGATTTTAAGTTCGGTAATCGGTAGCATCTGCATATAACGGAAAGACGCATAGCCTGTCCCGAAATCATCGAGAACAAACCTGATGCCCTCACTTTGAAGCTGATGCATTTGGCGAATGATGGATTGTTCCGATTCCGCTTCCAGTGCAAACTTCTCAGTAATCTCAATTTGCAGTAGATGAGCAGGACAGCCAAATTTCTCTAATGTCTGTCTAACTTGCTTTACCATGTTTTTATCACGGAATTCGCGAATGGAAGAGTTTACACTCACTTTCATCGGCTTGCCGTTTTTTGCCCAAAGTGCGGCTTGCTCGCATGCCTTCTCCAACATAAAGCTCCCAATATCATGAATCATGCCTGTCTCTTCTGCAACTGGAATGAGATCGTTCGGTGTAACGGTTCCAAGTACAGCGTCTTCCCAACGAACCAGTGCTTCCACTGCATCAATCCTGCCAGTCTTTAAATCAACTTGTGGTTGATACATAACAGTTAAATCTTTATGGTGCAACGCCTCAATCAAACGTTTTTCAATCATGGCCTTTCGGCTTAACGCGACATGATTGGCTTTTGAAAGGCTGACGATATTTCCTCCGCCTTCTTGCTTCACCTTATGGATGGTCGCACTAGACGCCCTCATCATATGTAAAAATGTTGATTGATCTTCTGGGTATCTCGTAATCCCGCCACTGATTGAAATCGGGATAGCTTTGTTGCGAATGTAAATCGGATGCTGCTTCAAGTAACTTAAGAAACCTTGAATAAACCAATCACTCAAAGGCGTCAACACTACAAATTCATCTTCACCCACGCGTGCGATATCACTATCCTGGAAATACATTTTCAGGCGTTTTGCAAATTCCAGTAATAGAGTGGTTTCAGACTCTTCATCGTGCATGTCTCTCAATGTGTAAAACTTATCGATATCTAAAAAGATGAAAGAAAAGTGACGTTCTTCTGCAATAAGTCCGGACACGATATTTTCAAGACGATGGCGATTCATTAATCCTGTCTCTGAATCCACATAAGCAATTTGCTCAAGATGCAATTGCAGGCGTTTTTTATCCGTGATATCTTTTTCCAAAATGGCAAAGTACATAGGCTCATCATTCGTCGCCAAAACAGGGATGGCCGTCATATCTACCCAGTATGTTTCTCCATCTTTAGTCAGTTTTTCAACAGACCCTTGCCAAACGCGGTTGCTATTCAGGGTGTACCATATTGGGTTGACCGATTTCTCAGCTGACTCTTCGGGGAAAAGCTGCCAAAATGACTTACCAATAATACGTTTTGGCGTCCATTTACTTGTTTTCAAAAACAATGTATTTGCATATGTAATTAGCCCATCTGGGTCCAAATAAGTGAGCATAAAGGTTTCATCGATTCCCATTTTAAAGCTAGCTAATTCTTGTGTACTTGATGTTTGATCCATTGTTGGAACATTATTAACTTCAAATAAGAACATGACGCATTGTTCATTATCGATTGTCATTGAATTTAAAACAGCCGAAACATGAACAGCTTTGCCATGTTTTGAATGAATAATGAAATTTTCAAAACGAATTGGGTTCTCACTTTGAACCACTTGACTCCACGTTGATTTATGTATGGCTGAACGGTTTTCTTCGAAAAAAGGATAGAATTTTCCAACGATTTCGTCCGCAGTAAAACCAAATGTTCTCTCAGCTTCTTTGCTCCACCAAAGTACCGTTGCGTCACTCGCAGTCAGTATCATCGGAAAAGGAACATGGTCCAATATACTGCTACCATTTTCCAATACTTGTTGCATACCTTTCATTTCGCAGGACTCCTTGTTTGTATACTAATAACTCCTATTATAGAGAAGTCTTGGCATCAAGTCATTAAAATAAATAATGTTTTATTCTGAAAAATAAAGGAAAATTCAAGGAGATTTATTGGAGGTGGAAATGAAATGTTCGCAAGTTTTTCATTGAATTCACCTTGAACAATAGTAAGATGAAAAGTAGACTTGTAGATAAAGAGGTGAGTAAATGAATCGCGCAAAAGGAATCGTATTAATTATTACCGGAGCCATGTTATGGGGAGCGACGGGTCCATTGATGGAATGGATATTATCGAACTCAATGCTGACTGTTCCGTTTATGTTGACTATTCGGTTACTTGTTGCAGGAGTTGTTTTGCTCGCTTTTCTAAAATTAACAGGAAATCAATTAAGACCAATTTGGCGACAGCCATATTGGGTCAAGCGATTAATTATCTTCGCCATGTTCGGCATGCTAGGGGTTCAATATTCATTTGTAGCAGCAATTGAATCAAGCAATGCGGTAGTTGCGACGTTGCTTCAATTTTTAGCACCTATTTTTGTGGTTATATTTGTATCTTGGAGTATGAAGAAATGGCCACCTAAATATCAGTTGATTGGAATTGCCGGAACGTTGATCGGCTTATTCTTCTTATTGACGAATGGTTCATTCACCAAATTACTGTTAAGCCCTGAAGCGTTGGCATGGGGAGTCGCTGTCGGCCTGAGCTTTGCATTTTATACGTTATATCCCGGTGCCCTCATGAAAGAATGGGGTGTTTTGCTGGTGGTTGGTTGGTCGATGCTGATCGGCGGTCTGGTACTGGGAAGTATAAGTCGCGTGTGGCAATCCGACGAATGGGCTTTATTATTGGATTGGAAATTGTCCGTTCTTTTATTGACAGTCATCGTTATAGGTACAGTGGCTTTCATTTTATTTTTGAGCAGTATGAAATACATAAGTGCGATAGAGACCAGTATTTTATCAAGCATGGAGCCACTCACTGCTATGATTATCTCTGTTATTTGGCTGCAACAAGTGTTAGGGAAATGGCAGCTGATGGGGGCTCTCATCATGCTGATTTGTGTCACGTGGCTATCGATTGCGGGAGATCGGAACAAGAAATAAGTTTGCTAGAGTATCATCTATCCTTTTGGGGATAGGTGATTTTTTTTTTGTCCTTGGACGAGTGTCAATTCGGGGTGATTCCAACTAAGCGACCGCTCACCCAAAAATCGTATCCAACAGAGAATATTTCATCACAATGAATGATACCTTTTACTCATTCATTGTGGCATAATAGTGAACAATCAGATAATTAATTCGTTTAACGAAGAAGTTTCAGGGGGGCATCTAGTGAAAACCGTATTTTCTTATGTCAGACCATATAAATGGCCAATTGCCATTGCGCTTTTCCTCATGCTAATCGAGCTTTCTGTCGAACTTGTACAGCCACTCATTATAGCCAAAATAATAGATGATGGCATTATGCAAGGAGATCAGTCAGTTATTTGGACGTGGGGAGGAGTCATGATGCTCATGGCTTTCGTCGCTTTCTTGTCTGGCGCAACAAACTCTTTCTTTGCATCGCATGCATCACAAAGTTTTGCTTTTGATGTCCGCAGTGCTTTATTCAAGCAAGTACAGCAGTTTACAGTTGCCACGTTTACGAAGTTCCCGACTGCCGGCTTAATCACGAGGCTTACAAGTGATGTCACCATGGTGCAAAACGTACTCTTTATGAGTTTGCGTATTATGTTGCGGGCGCCTTTACTCGTACTCGGCAGTGTCATTATGGCGTTTATCGTCAATGCCTACCTCGCGATGTTCCTTGTAATCGGGGCACCATTCCTACTGATTTTTCTCTATATTATGGTGAAAAAAGGGGTCAGTTTTTTTGCACTTGTGCAAGTTCGACTCGACCGTGTGAACCGTGTCCTACAGGAAAATCTCCAGGCAGTACGGTTGGTTAAAGCATATTTGCGCGGTACGTTCGAGTCTTCTCGTTTTGAAAAAGTGTCGAACCTCCTCAAAATGGATACAGTGAAAGCGCTTCGTATTATGGAAATCATTCTTCCACTTCTTCTACTCGTCATGAACATCAGTTTGCTGGCAGTTCTTTGGTTTGGTGCACGTGAAATTCAATTGAACAATGCCCAAATTGGCGAGTTGGTCGCAATCGTCAACTACGCAATGCGTATGACGGGGGCTTTCTCAATGTTCGCCTTTATTATCATGGCATTTGCCCGTGCGAAAGCTTCTGCAGAACGCATGGAAGAAGTGTTACTGGTCAATGAAGGGCTGGAACGCGATGAAGAAACAGGTAAAATGCATGAAGCCCTTGAAGGTGAAATCAGTTTCAACAACGTGACGTTCAGCTACCCGAATTCTTCTGAACTAGTGCTGAACAATATTACATTTGATGTGAAATCTGGCGAGAAATTGGCCATCATGGGAGCTACCGGTGCCGGTAAATCAACTTTGATGCAACTCATCCCGCGCTTTTTTGAAGTAACCTCGGGTTCCATTACAGTTGACGGGAAAGACGTTAACAAATGGCCGTTGGATCAATTACGACAAGCCATAGGGCTCGTTCCCCAGCAGTCATTGTTGTTTACGGGAAGTATTTATCAAAACTTGGCATGGGGCAAAGTCGAAGCATCAACAGAAGAATTGCAACAAGCTGCCAAGCAAGCGCAAATTCATTCTTCTGTTGAACAGTTCGCAAAAGGCTATGATACGCGTGTTGGTCAAAAAGGTGTAAATTTGTCTGGCGGTCAAAAACAAAGACTGTCCATCGCACGCGCGTTGGTCCGAAAGCCAGAAATTCTTCTGTTGGATGACAGCACCAGTGCGCTAGATGTGAAAACTGAAGCATTGCTATGGGAGGCATTGGATAAAGAAGAAGCAACCATGCTCGTCATTACGCAAAAAATCCGAACTGCAAAAGGCGCAGACCGTGTCATTTTACTCGACAATGGACGGATTGCTGCTTATGGCTCTCATCAGGAACTGATCGAAAAGTCCGAATTATACCGTCAAATTGCGGAGTCGCAACAAGAACAGGAGGTGGAAGCAAATGCGACAGATGTTAACTAAACCATTTGGCTACGATCCGGTTCTGACGAAAGAAGATATTACCCCTGTCAAAAAGAAAAAAGGAGAACGGGCAGGGGACTGGCAAGGTGTATTGAAGCGAATTTGGCACCTCGTGGATGAACAACGAGCACTATTGATTACGGTTTTGTTGCTAGTCGTTGTCAGTTCCACTCTAGCTTTAGTTGGGCCTTATCTACTTGGGAAAATTATCGATGAGTATATCGTGCCAGGTCAATTTGCAGGTATGCAAAACATGATGACGTGGTTGATAGGTATTTATTTCTTCCTCTCGGTGTCGATGTTTTTCCAAAACTATTGGATGATCGGCGTTGCGCAGCAAACCATTTATCGGATGCGAACGAATCTCTTCTCCCATTTTCAAAAGTTGCCTGTATCTTTCTTTGATAAACGTCAGCATGGTGAACTCATGAGCCGTGTGACGAACGACATTGAAAACGTCAGTGCCACTTTAAATAGTTCATTTATTCAAGTGTTCTCGAGTATTTTAACGCTAACCGGAACCGTCATTGTCATGCTGACGTTAAGTCCTTTACTGACATTGCTGACCATGACAATCATTCCGGTCATGTTTTTCTCCATGAGATGGATTACAAGACGAACAGGGATACTATTCAAACAGCAACAACAGGCAGTTGGGGATTTGAACGGCATGATTGAAGAAACAATCTCGGGTCAGCGAATCGTCAAAGCTTTCTCACAAGAGGAACGCGTCACTGATGAGTTCATTGTAAAAAGTGAACGCCTACGCCATACCGGATTTTGGGCGTTGACTTATTCAGGTTTCATCCCGAAAGTAATGAACATGTTGAACAATGCCAGCTTTGCCATCGTTGCAGGTGTTGGCGGCTTGCTTGCCCTGAACGGTCACGTATCGATTGGTACTATCGTAATTTTTTCTGAATATGCTCGTCAGTTTACCCGCCCCTTGAATGACCTGGCGAATCAATTTAATACCGTCCTTTCTGCAATTGCCGGAGCGGAGCGGGTATTCGCCATTATTGATGAACCGATTGAAAAAGATGAAGCCACGACTCAATTAGATACTGTGTTAAAAGGAAAAGTCGAGTTCGATCGTGTCTCCTTTAAATATGAACAAACAGATGCTGAACATACGATTCGAAATGTCAGTTTTATCCTGAATCCTGGAGAAACAGCCGCATTGGTCGGTGCAACCGGTGCAGGAAAAACGACCATCATGCAGCTACTGGCCCGTTTTTACGAAACGAATGATGGTCAAATACGGATTGATGATATCCCGATTGACCAATTGGCTCGCCAAACATTGCGCAGTCAAATTGCATTTGTCTTGCAAGATCCATTTTTATTCGAGGCTACAGTAAAAGACAACATCCGTTACGGCCGATTGAATGCAACGGATGAAGAATTGATAGAAGCCGCCAAACAAGCAAATGCACACGACTTCATCATTAAGTTACCAGAAGGATACAACACGGTCCTGACCGCAGATGGAGGGGAAATCAGTCAAGGCCAGAAACAATTGCTGTCAATTGCACGCGCTCTGGTAGCGGATCCCGTCATTTTGCTGTTGGATGAAGCAACTAGCAGCATCGATACAGTGACCGAAATGAAAATCCAGGAAGCACTCGAAAGATTGATGAAAGACCGGACGAGTTTTGTTATCGCTCATCGATTGAATACCGTCAGAAAGGCAGACGTTGTCTATGTAATGGATCAAGGACAACTCGTCGAATCTGGAAGTCAACAAGAGCTCGTGAATCAAAAAGGGCTGTATTACAACATGTTGACGGAATCGCATATATAAAAACATTTCAATTTGGTCTCTTTGAATGGAATTATGTTTTGAAAGCATTGTAGTCACCATAAGTAAGGATTTTTTAAAAAAAGGGAAGGAATCCGAGCCACTCCCACGGAAAAACGGATGGCGAAAGCCCCGCAGACCTTTAGGTCGAGGAGATTGAGGCGTTCGTCCGCAGGAAAGGTCTCAGATTCCGAATGATTCGTCTAAATTTTTAAATGAAAAAGACTGTAGATTAACTCAAAATTTATGAGTTTGTCTACAGTCTGAGCAGAGCCTCTAGTATTGAGGCTCTGCTTCTTTTAATTTCACTGGTTTAGCAGCTTTGCGTTTTTTCGGCGAAAAACCGCCTAGGAACAATCTACCGTAAGGGACCAGTTTTTGAATGAGTATTGATGCAACAATCGGTACCAGCAATCCAAATGCCGTGAATCCAATGATTCCGTAATTGAAGTAATCATTCAATACGATATCTGTGAAAATGTGGAGATACATAATGGCAATTGAGTGCTTTTCAATTTGTTGCAGCCACTTCAATGACATGTGGGAAGCAACCCATTGAAATACTCCGACAATAACCAGAGTCATGGAAATCGGAATGACTAAATCCAACACCACATGTTCATAGCGCAGGAACTTCATACTCAAGTGATAATCCATTACGCCGAACCAATCGAGCGAAATGGCGGACACCGTTCCGATAAGCCCTGTAATCAACCAAGGCTTCGTAACATTCATCCAAATATTCTTCATATAATATCCAAGTGCAAAATAGACAACCGCCATTAGTGCTACGTCGATATTCCAAATCATAGGAATGGTTTGAGAGGCTTTATCAGGCGCACCACCAATTACTTGCATCGCAAACAAACTTTCCATATGAGCGATTAAGTAGAAGACAGTTAAAATCACAATCTGTTTCGTACGATTGAAGTATTTTGTCATCCATAAGAAGAACAAATACGTAAAGAACAACGTTGTGACAAACCAGAAAACTCCGTAAGCACCACGAGCAAATCGTCCTCCAATTACAAGTGTCCAAATATCATTCAAATACCATGATAAATCCATGTTTCCTGAACCGATTTCCATTCCATAGCGAATGACTGTAATCGTTACAAGGAAAAACAAATATGGTACGATTAATTGCATAAAACGTTTATGAATGGCTTGTTTTGAAAGCCCTTTTTCCAGAACAGGTTTAAAAAACATCCCGCTTAAAATAAAGAAGGCAGGCATGTGGAACCAATATATATACTTCCCAAGAGGGAAATCAAGTTGACCTGGGTAATGGCCGATTACGACAAGAATCATTAAAAATCCTTTTGTCACGTCCACCCAGGATAATCGTTTCTTATCCATGATTTAACTCCTCCATAAATTCACACTTTCGCTATTATATAACCGATTGTGAGAGGAAATAAACAGTTGTTACCATAATGAAACACGTTAGTCACAACAATGAAAGAAAGGTGGAAATACTTGTGGACATTGCCATATTGACAGTTTCGTTCCCTTTAGATGTAGAAACATCGAGTGAAATACAGGGACTCCTGCGTGCAAGTGAAGAAATAGAAGGCACCAATTACGACCAAGTCTTAAATATTCCCGTCATGACGGATCCAGTAACTAAAGGCTTTGCAGTGCTTGCATATGCAGAAGACGATGTGGTCGGAGTTGTTTCGGCCATTGATATGATTGGCATTCACTCCTATGAATGGAGTGGACTGGTCCACCCGGAATATCGCAGACAAGGGCTCGGGCAGGCGTTGATAAAAGAATTGCAACATAATTTGGAAGTACGAGGCGCTGAAGGTGAGCTTGCATTGAATATGAAAGAATCCCAAGCCGGTGCAGCTTTTCTGCAACACTCAGGCTATGAGTGGAACTTCACTGAAGCGACATTGAAAGCAGACGTGAATTCAGTAGCAGAAAATCCTGCGGTGGATGTCGTACCATTAACGGATGAAACTCAGGAACTTACACGTATTTTAATGAATGCATTTGGTGATACAGAAGACGAAGTACAAACACTGCTGGATTACAATGTATCCAATCCTTCACGACATGTTTTTGTAGCGAAGCAACAGGGGCAAGTCGTCGGTACTTTAACACTTGTGGAAGATGGAAAAACTCTTTGGGTAACTGCATTGGCTACAGATTCCGAAAGACAAGGTCAAGGCATTGGTTCCGCATTGTTGGCCTTTTCACAAGTAGAAGGAAAGCAAAGAAATTGTGAATCCGTTAAGCTCGATGTGGAAATTGACAACGACAAAGCATTATCGGTTTATAAAAAAGCAGGTTTTAAACCAGTATTGCAAGTTGATTATTACGTGAAAAACCCCATTGCAAATTAAGTTGCAGTGGGGTTTTTCGGTTTTTAGTAACATTATTTTGAATAGAGTCCCTGCATTAATTAGCAGCCACAAAAGGTGGTAAAGGGTCTGCAAACGTGGACCAATCACTAGTCATTTCTTCATCTGTCAGCAAACAGGAATCCTGCAAGGGGAAAAGAAAAAACGTTTCTCCTGGGTAAGAGAAACGTCAGAATAGATTTCACGATTTAGTTAATGTAGCGGGCAATAAAAAATGTTCCCGATTTGGTCCGACTAAATGTAGCTCATGCATCGGACGGGTCATCGCGACATACAAAAGCTTGCGGTCGATTGCATGTTCGCGGAACGGGTTGTCAAACGCCACAACAATAACTGCATCGAACTCAAGCCCTTTTGCTAGATGGCTCGGGACAATGAGTAGCTTTTCCTGGTGTATATCTGAATGATCACTCAGCAACTGAATCTCAAGGAAATCATCAAGTTGCTTCGCAACAGCTTTTGCCTCTGTTGTCGTTTTGCAGATAAGAGCAATCGAACGATGACCACGACTTCGGACTTCGTCCATTAAAGTGACAATCCGATTGCCATCAATCATCTTCATTTCGTGGAACTGCGGATCGATGCCATGACGGACGACGGGTTCCACCAATGGTAAGTCTTCGTCCATCTGCATCAAAATACTATTTGCCATTTCCATGATTTCAATTGTCGTTCGATAGCTTTTTTGCAAAGTCGTGTAAGTGGCACGTGGGAATAATTCAATAATCGGCTCCCAGGAAGTGAGGGCCCGGTAACTATGAATGCCTTGAGCCAAATCTCCAACCATTGTAAACATATCCGTCTCCAAGCCTTCTTTGAGGGCGGCCAGTTGAAATACGCTGTAATCCTGGACCTCATCAATGAAGACGACACGCATTTTCCACTTGTCCGAAATGCCTTTAATCTTGGCGTGCATGTAATAAAGAGGTGCCAAGTCTTCTATTTCCCATGACTCCATCGAATGGCTTCGCAGAAACGAGTCTTTCTGTTCCGCTGTCCAAAGTGTAGCATGTTCGTTTATTAACTTTCCATTTGTGACAAACTCACGATACATATTTTTGATGTTGGCTTTTTTAAAACGTTTCATGTAAACATTGGCCGTGGTCTTGGATTCTTTTTCGATTAATGGAATTCGGCGATCGCGCTCATCGATGAATTTCGTCACTTCCGCTTTGCGTTTTGCAGCATCACGAACGACCAACGCTTTATCAAGGGCATCTTCGTATTTCTTGTTTAATACATTCAGGATTTCTTTTTTCTTTTGTCGCACATGCGATTGCAAGATCGTCTTGATTCGTTCCAACCGTTTTTCTAGTGGCATATAGGAAAAATCGGACAAGAATAAGTTTCTTAATTTCGAACCACGCATAATGCAGTATTTCTCAATATATATATCTTCGAATTGGTTGGCTATCAATTTTTCATATTCATATAGAAAGGCGTCTACTAACAGTGTATAGGAAAGAGAGCCTTTCATTTGAGATATCCAAAGCATCATTTCATCAGGGTTTTCTTGTTCAGTTAATGCTGAAAGCTTCAAATTCACATCTTTAAGTTTCACTTTTATACCCGTGGCGTTCAAGACATATTCAGAGTAGGTTGTCTGGCATATTTGACCGACACCGAGCTCAGGTAATACATCTGCTATGTAGTCCATAAACAGTTTGGAAGGGGCTAAAATCATTAACTTTTCGGCTGGGAAATGTTCGCCCATCGTATAGAGGAAATAGGAAATTCGATGTAATGCAATGGTCGTTTTTCCACTGCCTGCCGCGCCTTGCACAATAATGGGTTGTTTTAAATGAGCACGAATAATTTCATTTTGTTCAGCTTGAATGGTCGACACAATTTCAGTCAAGCGAACATCTGCTTTACCTGAAAGTGCTTCTTGCAAAAGCTCATCATTGGTCGTTAAATCGATGTCGCGTACGGACTGCAATTCGCCTTTTTCAATGTTGTATTGGCGTTTTGAAAATAGGTGACCGGTAAAAGTGTCTTCCCGTACATCGTATTCGATATCCCCGAGTCGCCCATCGTAATACACATTCGCCACTGGCGAACGCCAGTCTACAATAATCGGTTCCTGCGTTTCCCTATGGAATAAAGAAGTTTTTCCGATGTACAGCATTTCGCTGTCTTCGCCGTCTTTTTGGAAATGAATGCGTGCGAAATAAGGTTTTTGCTGAATGGCTTCCAGTCCTTCTTTTTGAGAGCAGGCCATTTCGAAAAACCGTGCGTTAGTTAAAATGTTCATGTAGCTTAAACTGGAATCCAAATAATCTAAATCAGCCATTGCGTGACGTATATTTTCCTGTGCTGATTTCACATCACGTTTCGATTCATCGAGTAACTGTTGCATATAGTGTTTAGTGTAGGTCAGGCGCTCTTGCTCTTGCTCAAAATCAGGATGTTTCTGTGTCATACAGTCCTCCGATATGAAGATTTTGCGTCCTGCAATTATGAAATGTCTAGCTCCAGGCGCCAGCTCACACCTAAGCTTGGGCCCACAGGATGTGGGTCATGAAGGCGTTGCGGCACGATGTCGCGAGTTTAGTCTTCCTTCCTAAACCTCAGGAGAAATCAGGCTTTGCAACGGTTCTTCCCGCGCCGATGACGAGCTAAAAAGGCGCATTGCGCTTATCCGAAGATGTTGGGGTTTGAAAACAGAATAGAATTGTATCATAGTTTGGTATTTCCATGCAATAAGAATTTTCAAAAAATTCAAGTAGTCTGTTAAAGTAGTAAATCTCATGTCATAATACAATTAGATGAGTTGAGTGAAAGTAGAGCCATAAGGGGATTTTAATATGGAAAAGAAACCAATGGAAAACGGTCAAAACCGCGCAGCACTTGGAGAAGCAGGACTACATACAGATTTTAAAGAAAACATGACGTACGGGGAGTACCTTCATCTCGATAAATTACTGACAGCGCAGGACGGTTTAACCGATCACCACGATGAACCATTATTTATTATGATTCATCAAGTTTCAGAGTTATGGATGAAGCTGATTTTGCATGAATTGCGTGCAGCCATTAAAAATATTGAAAATGACGATTTGCAACCAGCGTTCAAACAATTAGCGCGCGTATCGAAGATTCAGACGCAAATCATACAAGGGTGGGATGTACTGTCCACTTTGACACCTGCGGAATACATGGAGTTTCGTTCGTCACTTGGCAATGCAAGTGGTTTCCAGTCGTATCAATATCGTATGATTGAGTTTGCACTCGGCTATAAAACGAAGCATGTGCTGAAAATCTATGAAAAAGATGAAGCATTGCTGAACACGTTGACAGATGCATTCCATCAACCAGGTTTATACGATGCTGCGATCAGAAAGCTGGCTCGTGCAGGTCTTCCTATTGATGAAGAAATTCTTCAGCGAGATGTATCGACTCCTTATGAGCCAAACGACAGTGTATTGGAAGCATGGAAGACCGTCTACCGGGATGTCGATCAATACTGGGAACTCTATCAATTAGCGGAGAAGCTCGTGGATATCGAAGACTGGCTGCAACAGTGGCGTTTCCGACATATGAAAACAGTCGAACGAATCATTGGCTTTAAGATGGGGACAGGTGGTTCTTCAGGTGTGAATTACTTAAAAAAAGTGCTGGACCAATATTTCTTCCCGGAACTATGGACTTTACGTACAGAAATTTAAGGAGGTCGTCACGTGAAGATTTATGCACATCGCGGTGCATCAGGCACGTTTCCTGAAAATACACTCGCTGCATTTGAAGAAGCAGCTCGACTCGATATTCATGGAGTAGAATTCGATGTCCATCTAACAAAAGATGGAGAACTAGTCGTAATTCATGACGAAACAATTGACCGTACGTCCAATGGTGAAGGGTATGTAAAAGACTTAACGTTAGCGGAACTGCGTGCTTTTGACTACGGCAGCTGGTTCGGAAGTGAATTTGCAGGAGAGAAGATACCTACTCTGGAAGAAGTATTAGCAGTTTTCCAACAAACAACATATCACGTAAATATCGAACTGAAATCAGATATATTTCCATATGAAGGCATGGGGGAGAAGGTCCTGCACGTGATTGAAAAGATGGGAATGGCGGAAAGGGTCGTCATCTCATCGTTTGATCACGAAACAGTTCAGGATTTCAAGAAACTAGCTCCTCATATTGAAGTCGCCATATTGACTATGGAAGTACTGGTGGATGCATATGACTACGCACGTTTCATTCCAGCGGACGCACTGCATATATTCCTTCCGACTGCCCTTCGCAAAATGGCGAAAGAGGCATTAGTAAAAGGAGCGATCCTTCGCGTCTACACCGTGAATGATGTTGAGAATGCGATTGCATTGCAGAAAATTGGTATACATGCAATTTTTACTGATTATCCAGAGAAAATGTTGCTAGCGGTCGGTAAAGGCTCTTGATAAAGGGTTTTAGCGATAAGAATAAAAGGGAATCTCCAGTGATATGGAGATTCCCTTTCGCATTTGTGCAAATAGTTCTAGTATGCTTCTTCAATCGTAAAGAAATATTGATTGCCTAAAGAGTCTGTATATAGCAACCCGTAAGTGTTCACAGAGGCAACTGGGAACTTGGTATAGACTAAATTATTGATGCCATTTTTTAAGTTATATTCTTTTTCGTCGATTAAGTCGTTGTAGGAATCCCATACAAATAATTCAACTTTTACAGGAGCCTTTACAACAAGTGTCAATTTTAGATGCGTGTAGTAGGTAGAATAATTATCTGATGAAGAAAAAGTGTACTTGTGATCCACCAGCCAAATCGGCAGGTCATCATTTGTAATTTTTCCTAATACTGTTTGTTCGTTGCCTGAAGTATTGATGACTTTTATTTTATATATTAATTCATCTGAATAGACCAGATCACCATTGTCATCATAACCATCCCATATAAAATGATTAATTCCTTTGTCAGTTTTCTTGTCGCTAATAATAGTCCGTATCTTGGCATTGCCGTCATAAATTTCTATTGTGACATTTGCTTGTTGAGATAATTTATAGAAGATTTCTGCTGTATCGTCATCAATAAACTGAACAACAGTAGGATATTGAATTTCAATTTGCGTTAAAGCAATATTCATAATTCCTCTGTATGTCTGGGATAAGTTATATGCATCCACAATTGAAATTTTATAAGAGTACTGTCCGTCTGGAAGGATTGTTCCAGACTGGTCTTTTCCATCCCAAACGAATGATTGATTTCCTTGGGATTTGGGAACATTCTGCTCAATCGTGCTTACCAAATTATCATTCTTGAATAGTTGAATGGTGACGATGCCGGGCTTGCTTAGTTTATATGAAAAAGTTTGTTTTCCGTCACTTGTAAAAAAGTAACTTGCAGCGCCTTCAATAACGGGCTGATTCCAATCCTGAAAGGCGAAAGTAGTGGATTTCAAAGAAGCTTTATTTCCAGCACTGTCAAGAAGCTCGATTAATAAGTGGTAGTTTCCTTCAGCTACAAACTCTGAATTGTCATTTTTTCCATCCCAACTTAATGAATATGCTCCTTTTTTAATGGATTTCTCAGTATCAATTTTTCTGACTTTAACTCCCATATCATTTGCAACATAAGTGGTTAAAAATACGGTTTCACTCACATCGATTTTGCCCATATTCAGCAAAGACCCATTTAACTTCATCAGTTCCGAAGACAAAGCTATTTTTGCTGTTGGAATTATTGTGTCCACGGTGATGCTGAACTTGCGAGAGGTGCCTTTTATTTTGTTGGCATCAACCAGTGACATCTCAAGGCTGTAAACTCCATCTTTTACTCGGTTACCTTCGCTGTCTTTCCCATCCCACTGAACAGTCCTTTGACCTCTTGAAACAGAGGAATTGTTTAAGATGGACTTAATGATCTTATTATTTTTATCTTTAATAAAGGCAGTAACTTTAGCATTCTTATTCAATTCGTAGGGAACAGTTAATTTTCCAGTAACAGTTGGGGAATAGTTGACTGATCCAGATAAATTAATAGATGGAACTATTTTATCAATTACTTTCAAAGTAGCAGATAAATGAAGGTTTTCTCCATTGCCGCTCACTGCAGCTATTATTTTATAAGTACCGGTGGAAGCATACATGCCATTATCCATTCTTCCATCCCATGATGCCGAAAACTTGCCCCCGGACCAATCCTTATAGGAAACGATTTTTTTGATGGTGGTGCCTTTCGAGTTCTGAAGATACAACGAGATTTTTGAACCTTTAACACCTTCAAATGAAAAAGCAGTCTTATTTGATCCATTCATCGTAAATTTTGTAGAGGATAATTTGAGATTTGATATGGCTGAAGTAGTGAATTGAAGTGCCCGATATGCATCAACGCGACCATATCCATAAAAATCGTCCCAGCCTCTATGGTATAAATCGACTGAAGACTTAGTTAGGATTTTTTCTAGCTGATCAGAGGTTAACAAAGGATTTTTAGAAAGAACCAAAGCAGCAACTCCTGAAACAACGGGAGCCGCCATAGACGTCCCGTCCAATGCTCCATATTTACTTCCGGAAAGAGAAGAAAAAATACCTTCGCCAGGGGCAGCTAAATCAATATAACTTCCATAATTTGAGAACTCGGTAATTTCGTCATTCGAATCAGTGGCGCTAACCCCAATAACGCCATCAAGTGCAGCGGGATAACTCAATTCGCAACTTCTTTCATTACCTGCAGCCGCAATAATCAATACATCTTTTGCTTTTGCATATTGTGTGGCGTAATCCATTGCGTAGGTATAGCTCCCACCTAGACTCAAATTGATGATATCAGCATGGTGGTCAGCAGCATAAATAATGGCTTCACCAACATCATAGCTACTCGCGGAATCCCCTGTAAAAACATTGATTGGCATGATTTTAATATTCGGGGCGACTCCGGCACCTCCCGAATTATTGAAGGATGCCGCTATAATGCCTGCAACATGTGTTGCATGGTCTCCAGAATAAAAGGAGGTTCATCGGTTACTGCATTATAAGGAGAGACAAATTTTCCTTTTAAATCAGGATGATTTGTTTGAACACCTTCATCAATTACAGCAACAATAACTCCAGAACTTCCTTTTGTTTGATCCCAAGCACTGGAGGCATGAATTTTCTTTAAATGCCATTGTTTTGAATACGATGGATCCTTTGGTCTAAACGTATTTTCCAATTGATAGTTTGGTTCAACAAATTCGACTTGTTTATGTTTCAATAATTCCTTCGCCACTGCGGATAAATCAGAGCTCTTTGGTGTTGAAACCAGGGCGAACCTTCCATTTACTTGTTTCGAAAGTTCTTTTGCATTTACAGAGTCCAGAATTTGTTTCCTTTCGCTCCCTGTAGCTGAAGCTTTGAAGTTTACAATTAATTGATTACTATAAAAGTCCTTGGAATCATCAAATAATGCCTCAATGTTGAATTTAGAAATTTTCGGTTCTACTTTTATTTCTTCAGCTCCGGCAAATTGTGCAGGCAGCCAAAAGAATATGTACGCAAATAAGAAAATCTTTAATTGTTTCTTAATATTCATCCTCCTTTAGATGAATTATTTTATGCTTAAGGACATGAGCCAATGTGGCATCAAAGTGAAAAGAAATGTTTTTAATAACAAAAATAAAAAAAGCACCATCAGCAAGAATTTCCTAAATAGGAAAAATGCTTGGATAGTGCAAAGCATATATTTTTTTCTTGTACCATTATTGAGGAACAGAAGTGCTCTCCTCTATTACTAATTACCACTTAGCTTTGTGCTCATCGATACTTCCTAGCAATTGTGTGATAGGTAGGCGAGAGCCATCGTCCAAATAAACGAAGCCGTGATAGTAACCGACTAATTGATGGATTTCTGATGTGACGAGACGAGCGTTTATCTTCGCTTCACGTTTGAAAAATGGGGTAAACGTCAAATCGACATCACGTGAAAATTTGGACCGGATATGCCAAGGTTTCATATAATCGGTATCATCATAAGAAAAAATGACATCTTCCGAGATTTTTGACATGTGACCATCGACAAATACTGCGTTTTCCGTCATACCTGTTCCATCGGTCCATTTTCCGCCTAAGTTAAGGCCGATGCGCTGTTTGCCAACACGTTGAGAGGCCATCGCCCAGTTCCACGAAGCTTTTCTTGACCAAACGCCGCGACCATAATCCAGCACGGCATAGCTATCTTCAGGATTAAATGAATAACGCTTGTCCCCAATTTTCACAAAACCGCGCGTCGGTAGAGTATGATGCTTGGCCGTATATTGAAAGAGTTGACGATTCCACGGAATGACGACATTCAAAGTATCGTCATTTTCAGGATGCTCAATATGTAAATCCGCATGGAGCAAATCACCATCAAAGTCGGGAATGGTAACCGTCATATGCGTTTCATTTTGCATATGGAACAACTGAACACTCATTTCATTATTTGAAAATTTCACAGTTTCAAGTACTTGATTCGGCATTTGTACACGTTGACCCAATGGAATCGTAATAGTCTTCTCAAAAAAGCGTTGAGTTTCATAATCAAGGAAATATACACAACAAACCGCTGCGTAATCCAAATGGCGAATGCTTGCTGAAAATAAAATATCTTCACCATACACACACCAGTAATTCCATTTTTTCTTGCGCATAAAATGTCCGGATAAATTACTATCGATTAACGGTTTTCGGGAAAAACCTATTGCTGCAGGGTTCAAATTTCCTTTCGAATCGCATAATGCAATGGGCGTAATAATTTCACGCTCTGCATGTTGTCGCACTTTTTGCATTTCGCCACCCTCTCGCCTCTTGTATCAACTAACTATCATGCTATATACTAATTATTGTACCAAATATTTTGATAAAGGGGTATTAGCTCAGCTGGGAGAGCGTCACGCTGGCAGTGTGAAGGTCGTCGGTTCGAACCCGATATACTCCATCTACAAAAACCACTCATATCAATGGATTGAGTGGTTTTTGTTTTGTTAAAATGACAACATATTGAGATTATTGTGGAGCTGTATTATTGATTTTGTAATCATAATAAGCTGTATTTTTATTGAAATGGTAAAAAAATTAATATATGGACTTACTTAATCGAATCAGATTTAGTAAGTCTTTTTTGTTGTTCGTTTCAGAACTATAGTTTTATACATAATTATCTGAAAAATCTCTTTATGATGTAAGTTTCTTACAGTAAAATGTAGATATTACCTTTTAAAAATTTTAATTCAGTGTCTCTATGGAGGGGAATATGAAGGAAACTAGCGGACCATTTAAATTGACCAAAATCCAAAAAGGATTGTTAATACTCACTTTTTTATCAGTCGTGGGAATTATCCTGTACGCTATTTATGGACAAGAAGCACCTATCATAAAAAAAGACGGAACCATTATGGAAAAAACGACTGAAGATGGCGGGAAAATTATTGAAGTTAAAGAAGTGAGAAATATGCCTGTGGAAGAAGAATTTCCGATGGATATGCCTGACTTTCAAGTCGGACAAGTGATTCATCAAATGAGTCATCAGAAAATCGAGGCTGAAGAAAAGTGGGGGTTTCTCCCGCTAACCGCTGAAAGAGTGGCAAGGTTAAAAGAAGTTGTAGAAAATGGTGATTATCAAAATAAAAGCCGTTATATAAGTATTCTTAATCGATGGGCGGAAAATGATTTCACACAAATAGATAAAGATCACAATACGATTTGGACTATGCAGGGAGGGACTGTCGGCAGGGCTACGGGAATTCTCAGTTATGAAGAAGAAAAACAATTTATTGAAAAATATTACGAATAAAAAAGGCACTCACTTTCGTGAATGCCTTTTCTAAGTGGATGTTAACTGGAAATCGGCAACTTGGGTACCAGCGCCAACATTACTTTCAATGGTTACTTTTCCATGATGATGTTCAATGACTTTGTAGGTTGCATTAAGCCAAGTCCGAACCCTTTTTCATTGTTGGCATAAAAAGGCTTGCCTAACGGCTGACACCGAGCTTCTGAAATTCCATGGCCAAAACAATCACTTTCAATTCAATCCGATATTTAATAGCTGAATACGATATCATTTTAAGCCTAAGAAAAAGGGTTTATTATATGTGATGGGAAAATAAGAGGATTATTTTGTTAAAAACGGACATATATAGAAAAGGGTTAGTGAAATCCAGTGAGTGAAATGGTACATTAGTGTAACAGTGAAAGATGGATGATGTGCCTATTCATTCACTGTAAAAAGAATGAAATGAAAGCGGGCGGACAACATAGAGTTTTTTGCATTTTCATTAGAAGAGATCCCATTTGTGCTCATTACATTGGTAATTGCTTTTACATTGCATGAATTTATGCATGCTTGGATGGCTTCAGTATTTGGAGACGATACGGCAAAAAGACAGGGAAGGGTAACTCTTAATCCACTAAAACACCTGGATATCGCTGGTACACTTTTGATTTTTATAGCGGGGTTTGGTTGGGCAAAACCTGTTCCAGTTAATGCTGCTTATTTCGCAACGAGACGTATACAATCCATCATTGTTAGTTTGGTTGGCCCTCTCAGTAACTTTGTCCTGGCGTTTATTGGGTTTAGCATTTTTTACTTTTCTCCTCAAAATCAAACAATGGATGAATTTCTAAATGTTTTTGTCATGTTGAATGTAGTGTTAGGCGTATTTAATCTGTTACCACTACCACCATTGGACGGGTATCGAATCATTTCCAGTTTATTTCCTGCTAAAATTCAAGAGAAACTTGTGCCCTTAGAAGCTTACGGCTCCATTTTGTTTTTAATTGTGGTACTGACACCGATTGGGGATAGTACACTGTTTCCATTCATCGGAAACAGTATAGATATGGTAATGAATTTGTTCTATTCTATTTATGAATGATAATCGGAAGGCCACTCTCGTAATATAAGAGTGGTTTTTTGTTGCTTCAGAAAAGCTTCTAATGGGGTAAAACTAAGGGGAGAGGGGAATGAAAATAAGCGCATATAGACTGCCTCTCATCGTCACATAACTAACGGGAATACCTTACAGAATGATAAATGGAATGGCAAAAATAGCGAGTGCGAGTCTGAATCCATTGCGAAGAATGATGGATAGTCACAGTCTTCCATGTCCAATCGACACGATGCTACCAAATACGATTCTTCTCAACTATATTCCTCTCCAATCTTCTATTTCTTTCGTTTTATACATACTCTCTCCGTAAGGAGGGATTTCTATATACAACCGTCAAGCAGCAGTGGATTATGCAAATACATGGTGGAACTCCAATAATCCAGCTTATCCTGTATTTGATGTCGATTGCACGAATTACATTTCACAGTGCTTGCGTGCAGGAGGAGCGCCAATGCGTGGCTATCCAAACCGTAATAAAGGGTGGTGGATTAGAGGAGGCACGTGGAGCTTCAGCTGGAGTACCTCACATGCACTCCGATGGTATTTGGAAACATCCAGAACCGGTTTACAGGCAGTAAAAGTAGCAAGCGCATGGGAGTTGAAACTTGGAGATGTAATCAGTTACGATTTCCAGGGTGACGGCAGATTTGATCACACGACCATCGTGACGGGCTTCAATGAAAACGGTGAGCCACTTGTCAATGCACATACGGTTTTCGCACGCCAAAGGAATTGGCGCTATACAACGTCACCGGCTTATTCAGATGATACGAGGTATATTTTCTTTCATATTAAAGATTCGTTCACATGAAAAAACCCTTGGATTTTCCAAGGGTTTTTCTACTCTTTTACATTTTGCTATGTCTAGCTACAAGCACCAATCTGTTCCTGCGGTTACTCGTAGCAAAGGAACCCTTGCTTCCAGCACCGGCGACAGACTAAAATTTCGCTTTTCTATTCAGCTGGTACGTGCCATAATATAGCGATTGTGCCTTCACCAGCATGAACTGCCAGGACCGAACTGATGGCACCTACGCGAACTTCCAAGCCGGGTACTTTCTCTTGAATCAGGTTTTTCAATGCTTCCGCTTGCTCCGCAACATTGCCATGCATCAGGTCAATCGAACGTACGTTATCCTGTTCATAAGCGGCAACGGCTTTATCGACTAAGTAGTTGAGCGCTTTCTTTTGGGAACGAACTTTATCAAACGCTTTCAATTCACCTTCTGCAGTAATTTGGATGATCGGTTTTACTTGCAATAAGCTTCCCAAGAAAAATTGAACGCCATTCATGCGTCCGCCTTTATATAGTTGGTTCAAGTTTCCTATTAAAATATAATTGCGCAAGTTTTTCACTTCGTTACGAAGTTGTGCTGCAATTTCTTCCAGTTTCATTCCACGTTCTTGCAAAACGATTCCGCGTTCTACAAGTTTGGTAATGCCTGTAGAAAGAGCAAGAGAGTCAACGCATTCCATATGGACTTCTGCAATTTCTGCACCTGTTTTGGATGAAGATATCGTTCCGCTCAATTTCGCTGATACATGCACAGCCAGAATAGCTTCATAGTTTTCACTAATTTGTTCATAGAGTTTGGCAAATTCACCTGCAGCTGGTTGTGAAGTCTTTGGGAATTCTTCTGCATTCCGAATACGATCATAAAGTTCATCCGAAGTTAAATCAATTCCATCCGCATATTGTTCCTGTCCAAAATGGATGGCTAATGGTACAACATGTACATCGGGGTGGGCAGCAAGTGTATCGCTGATATAAGCGGTACTATCCACAACCCATGCAATTGGTTTTTTTGACATCTAGTAAACACCCTATCTTTAATTAAAAATTTCGACTATTTATTACTATAACATGAAAAGTATTTTCTCGCGATGGTGTATGGTTTAAACAGAAATAAAGCTATTCATTTCATAATGTTACGAGCGTTTCCATTTTTGTTCATCCAAAGATTGTTTGATGTCAAAGCGATGTCGATACATTATGAGAAGTATGGCAAGTACGATTGGCCATGCGTTTTGAAGTTCATTTAAATAGATTACTGATCCAATATACGCAAAATAAGCTATAATCATGCTCAGTGTTGCACTTCGAATGATCGTAAACACCAGTAAAAAGACAATAATGAACGTCAATGCAAATAATAGATTGAATGTCAGGCCAATTCCGACGAAAGTGGCAATGCCTTTTCCGCCTCTACCTTTCAACCAAAAAGGAAAGATATGTCCGCATATGACCAACAGACCACCCATTGCCACTGCCCATTCGGCAAAGCCGAAATAGTTTCCTGCAAAGATTACCAGTACACCTTTCAATGCATCACCTAAAAAAGTGAGCAGAAATGCGAAATTGCCAATCACGGCTCCTGCATTGCGCGCTCCTAAATTACCGCTTCTGTAGTGGCGTAAATCGGTTTTATACAATTTCCCTACCCACCAGGCGGTCAGAATATTGCCCACTAAATAGCTGGCCAAGAAATAAATGATCATGCGAACACCCCGAAAATGCTTTCTTTCTATTATGAAGGAAAAGCAGGGTTTGGGAAATAACAATTAAAATAGGGAGGACCAATAAAGATTGTGATTTTGTTCCAAAACCGTGCACCTTCATATTTTCCCCAAACAAAAAAGCCTACGACTTGTCGCAGGTCTCAAATTCGCGTTCTTCATGAAATGGAACAGTCTTGGTCATCGTCAGTCTCCTTCACTTTCTCCGGCATATTTAGCACGAATATCCAAGAATGTATCGACGTTTTGGAAAAACAAATCAACCAATTTCGGATCGAAATGTTTCCCGCGTTGTTCCATTATATAATTTAATATTTTAGCAATGGGCCATGCTCGTTTGTAAACCCGTTCACTTGATAAGGCATCGAAGACATCAGCGATCGCTGTGATTCTTCCGTAAATATGAATCTCGTTTTCTTTCAATCCGTTCGGATACCCACTTCCATCCCATTTTTATCTGGAATGACAACTCGGTCTATCCCATGTGCTACAATAGTCTGTAGTTGATGATTTTTAAAATTGTGGAGCCAACCGTGCAACGATCTGTTCCTTTATTGGTTCATTCTGTCGTTTTATAATGTCTGTAATTGCTGTTGCACACTTAGGAGTTGGTTTGTTGCTAATGGGTGCAATCACTCTACTGTTCTTAAGTCATTTATTTTTGGACAGTCGTATATTTGTTGCATGGTGGGTTAAACAAATCATGAGAACAGAAGGCCAGGAAGCCAAATGGCTCAGCATTATGGTCGATCAGATTTTCCACGTAATTATTTTAGGTGATATCGCACACTTTTGGTTTTAACTATTTAGTGAAAAGGGGAACTTACACACATGAATGAACAATCTTTATCAGTACGCGAAGCAATACTTCAACGTCGCTCGGTCAAAAATTTCAACGGACAACCTGTGGAACGCGAAACATTAATGACAGTTTTGGATGAAGCTAAATGGGCACCAAATCACGGAAATCGTGAGCCTTGGAGATTGGTTGTCGCTTGTGGGAAAGAATTGAATGAACTACATACAGTGTTGCGAGAGTTTGGCGTAACAAAATGGAAAGATCTTTCTGAAGACGAGTTAACGAAACAAATGAAGAAATTCACTACCCCAGGGGCATATGCATTTGTCATTGTTAATGAAGACGTCCGTCAAAAAGAACGGTTGGAAGACTATGCAGCTACAAGTTGTTATATCCAAAATGCTCAACTGCTTGCTTGGGATTTGGGAATCGGTTCATGTTGGAAAACTCCGCCATTCATTGATGCTCCAAAATTCCGTGAAGCACTAGGGGTTAAACAAGGTGAGCGCATCATCAGCATGTTGCAGTTTGGATATTTCGATGAAATGCCAAAAGCAAGACCACGCAAAGATGTTGAGGAATTCGTTACATTTTTCGGTTCAAACGACTAAAAACTAAAAAAATCCCGGTTCTTCGCAGTGATTGCGAGAACCGGGATTTTCTTATGGTCTTATTTCTTCAAATCTTGTGCAGTGAATTGTGCAATTTCATGATAGTAATCGCCAATTACTCGTAGACCTTGATCGAAATTTTCCAAATGGAAATGCTCATTTGGTGCATGGAAATTTTCAGAAGCAAGTCCGAAGCCCATAAGAACGACTGGTAATCCTAGAATTTCATCAAAAGCAGCGACAATCGGAATTGAGCCTCCACCACGGACATAAGCAGTTGGCACATTATATACTTTTTCGTATGAACGGCCAGCTGCTTGAATCGCCGGATGGTCGAAAGGTGTGATAAATGGTTTTCCTTTATCAAACTCCGTAACTTCAACTGTTACCCCAACTGGTTTATGCTTTTCAATATGTGCCGTTAATTTCTCAACGATTTCATCAGGATCTTGATCGGGAACCAAACGACATGTAATTTTGGCTCCTGCTTCTGCAGGAAGTACCGTCTTAATCCCTTCACCAGAGAATCCACCGAAAACGCCATTGATTTCCAAAGTAGGACGCACCCACGTACGTTCTAAATGTGTAAATCCTTTTTCACCAAATAAGGCATCCACACCAAGTTCTTCTTTTAAAGCTTCTTCATTAAAGTCCAGTTCTGCATAGGCAGCACGTTCCTCATCTGTTATTGCGCGAACGTTATCATAGAAGCCCTCTACTAGAATCGTTCCTTCTGCATCACGGAAAGAATCCAGCACTTCGACCAGTGCGTGAATTGCATTTTGTACGCCGCCCCCGTATAGACCGGAATGAAGGTCACTTTTCGCACCTTTCACTTCAATCTGAACACCTGTTAAGCCGCGCAAGCCGTAGCAAACAGCTGGTTTACCTGGTCCTTGCATACCTGTGTCTGAAATGACAATAATATCGGCCGCAAGTTTTTCAGTATTTGCCAAGACATATTCAGGTAAATTCGGGCTACCGATTTCTTCTTCACCTTCGATACAGAATTTCACATTCACAGGAAGAGTACCTTCAGTTTGCATCAATGCTTCCACGGCTTTAACATGCATGTATACTTGTCCTTTATCATCACTTGCGCCGCGTGCAAAAAGTTTATTGTCACGAACTTGAGGATTGAAAGGTTCGGATTCCCACAAGTTTAAAGGGTCAACTGGTTGTACGTCATAATGTCCATAAATCAAAAGAGTCGGCTTCCCCTCTGCATGCAGCCAATCTGCATATACAACAGGATGCCCCTTGGTTTCATCGATTGAAACATTTTCCAGACCTACTGATTTCATTGATTCAGCTAACCATTCTGCAGCAGTTTTCATGTCATCTTTGTGATCAGATAATGCACTAATACTTGGAATGCGCAGAAACTGTTTTAATTCGTCTAAATGCTCTTCACGCTTCGTTTCAAAATATGTGTTCAATGATTGTAAATGACTCAATGGGAATCCCTCTTTTCACAAAATTTCGAGAATGGAAATAGTATATCATATTCTATTGATAGTTATATATATTGGAAATGAGACATGGGATTTCGGAATATGCTATGATAAGGCTACTAAAAATTGAGCGAAACTTTTGACTCATATAGGAGGAAACACGGTTAATGGAATTTATAGGTTTAGCCATTAGTTTAATGTTGTCGTTTTTCTTTTCAGGTAGTGAAACGGCACTCACAGCAGTAAATAGGATGAAGGTCCAGCTTCGTGCAGAACAAGGTGACAGAATGTCGCAAAAACTTCTCTTGTTAATCGCGAAACCGGACCGCATGATAACAACGATTCTAATCGGGAATAATATCGTAAATATAGCAATGCCGACGATCTTAACATTAATTGCAATTAATTATGACTGGGATATTGCGCTTGCAACTGCCATCTTGACGATCATTATCATCATTTTTGGAGAAGTGCTACCTAAAACGATTGCAGTTACATTCTCAGATCGAATTGCTTATATTGTTGCACCATTTATTGCAATTCTCGTTCAAATTTTACGCCCCCTGACGTTTTTGATTGCGAAGTTTACCAATGTATTCATTCGCGTTATCTCTAAAGGTGCTGTAAAAGAAGCGACTCTTACCAAAGAAGAACTGCGTTCGATGGTTGATATCGCATCAACTGAAGGAACTTTCGAAGAAGAAGAATCTGAACGTTTAAAAGGCGTTTTGGATTTTCCACATAAAGATGTACAAGATGTATTGGAAACCCACCGCACGGAAATCGTCGGGATTCCAACAAATGCTACATACGAGGAAGTACGCGACGTCATTTTGGAACATTATTACACGCGATACCCAGTATACGAAGAGAGTATGGATCACATCGTTGGCATGTTCTATTCGAAAACATTGATTGAATGGTCAATGGACCCAACAATGGAACTGCACGAATTAATTGACCGTGAACCCTTGTTCGTCGTTCAAACAGTAAGCGTCGAAAAAGTCTTCAAGCAAATGCTGGCGAAGAAAAAGCATATGGCAATCGTTCTTGATGAATACGGCGGGACACTCGGTATCATCACACATGAAGATATCATTGAAGAAATGATTGGTCAGGAAATCGAAGATGAATCTGACGAAGATGAAGATATTTTAGTATATGAAATGACGGAAGACCGTCTCATCTGTCACGGTCGCTTGGAAATCGAAGACGTGAATGAAATGTTTAAAGTTGATATTCCAAATGATCACGATACGATTGGTGGATTCGTCCTTCAACAATTGGGGCATATGCCGGATAACGGAGAACAGTTCACATACGAAAATCTTCACTTTGAAGTAAACGAAATGGACTGGAACCGAATTTTGCAATTAACAATTACAATTAAAGAAAAAGATGAAGTGCTGGATGACGAATAGTCATTCAGCACTTTTTTTGTCTAACGTTAAGTTTAGTATGTTGTCTCGTGATCTTACGTTGAACCGCTAAGATGACACATATGTTTTTCTTCAATGTCTTGTTTCGCAGGTCAGACCGCATCTCCGCTTGGGCCAACAGGATATGGGCCATAAGGCGTTGCGGAATTTTGTGGAACTGTATTTTGCGACGAGGTAACCGCAGGCACACTAGGAAGTAGCTTCCATCCAAAGGCAATTGAAAACGAGTTTTCAATTCAGTTGCGACTGCGATTACTCGTCAAAGAGAGCTTGGTCCAATGTCGAAGTGATCTACGTAGCCTGCTCCACATTTCTGGCTTACACGTTTGTAAGAGTTTTGAAAGTGAATCCGATAGAGCGTAAGGTTTCTTTTTGGCAAAATAAAGACATCAGCAAGATATGAACGGAGGAAAAAACAAATGAACGGGCAATTGGAACAAGTGTATGAGGAATATAACCGCTATATATATCATTTATGTTTAAAGTTAACACGCAATCAAACAGAAGCAGAGGACTTGATGCAGGAAGTATGGGTTAAAGTCGTTCGCTACGAAGCTTATGTTAAAGATGTGGATCATGTAAAGGCCTGGTTGACGACCATTTGCATGAATACTTTCCGTGATCGTTACCGTAAAAATGTTCGCCGTAGCAAACATGTCATGAATCAACCCGACCAATTGGACGTTCCAATTATGGACTTGATCCCATGTGACACATTGACGGCAGAAGATTTAATGGAAAAACATGATTTATCTGAAATGGTTCAACAAAAAATTGGAGAATTGGATGGTATTTATAAAACGACAGTATTGTATTTTTATGTCCATCAATATTCACTCGTTGAAATTGCCGACTTGATGAAAGTGTCGATCGGGACCGTTAAATCTCGTCTTTTCCGTGCAAAACAACGCTTGAAAGAAATGATGATGGCAGATACAGCTGCTGTCGAATATATACCTGCCTAACGAAATCACAGTCCTTGCGACTGTGATTTTTTTGCGCATTATGGAGAGTTATGTTCTGCTTTCTCAACAAGTTAACTCGCCTAAGAGACGTGTTTGAGCGATAAATCTTTAAGTTTGATTGATAAATCTCCAGTTTGAGCGACAAATCGTCAGTTTGATCGATAAATACCTCAATCTGAGTGATAAATTTTACACAAGCCAAACTTGCTATTGGAAAGCGTCTCAATATTTAAGTCTACTAGGGAATGAAACGAACTCATCTCTCAACCAGGAGCGTAGCGTAAACAAAACAATTTCAATGCATTTGAGTACCAAGTGCAAAAATATATATTCTAATACATCCCAAGTGCGGTTTGTTAAAATTCCAAGAAGGGAATAACGTAGTAAAACACTTGCACGATTCAAGGGGGAAAGGCGTATGGACAACAAGCCGCGCAAACAATGGAGCAAGCGTAAACGAATTATTATAGGTTCGTTGGGCGTATTTGCTCTGATATATATTGCTGCAATCATGTGGCACACGTTTAAACCACTGCCAAAAGGAATTTCATATGCAGGGGAGTTACACAAAACGGACAATATCGAAATGATTACGGATTTAACTTATGCACAAGATCAAAAAGGTAAAGGCATAGTTCATGAAAATCAAATTTTTGATGAAGTATACACCATGATTGAAGATGCCGAAGAGTTTGTTGTGGTCGACTTTTTTCTATTCGATGGCTACTACGATGAGAACGAAGATTTCCCTAAAATTGCAGATACATTATCCATGACAATAGCGAACAAAAAGAAAGAAAATCCAAACATGCCGATTGTGTTTATTACCGATCCCCTCAATCGAGGATATGGCTCTTATGAGAATAAGTGGTTTAAAAAAATGCGCGATGCGGGAGTCGAAGTTGTCTATACTGATTTAGATTCTTTACGCGATTCCACACCTATTTATTCAGGTATTTACCGCACGATGTTCCAATGGTTTGATATTGGGGGCAAAGGGTGGATTGACAATGCAATGGCAAGTGATGCACCTAAAATGACGATTGCATCCTATATGACCCTTTTGAACGTAAAGGCCAATCATCGAAAAGCAGTGATAACAGACAAGGAAGCGATGGTCACTTCATCGAATCCACATGATGCAAGTGGATTCAACGGCAATATTGCCTTAAAAGTAACTGGTCCCGTGCTCAACGATATGTTGGAAGCAGAGGAAGCCGTATCACTCTATTCGGGAGGTCCAGAAATTCCTCGAGTTGACGTAAAAGAAAGTGAAGGGCAATATGAAGTTCAATATGTTACAGAGAGAAAGATATTGGATGCATTACTTAAAGATTTGTCCGATACGAAAGAAGGCGACAAAATATGGCTAGGCATGTTCTTCATTGCCAAACGCGATATCGTGAATGCGCTCGTTGATGCGGCCAACCGTGGAGTGGAAATCAATATGGTTCTGGATCCGAATCAAAATTCATTTGGGCAGGAGAAGTCAGGACTACCCAATCGTCCTGTGGTACAGGAACTGGTGGAAGATACTAAAGGGAAGATTAATGTTCGTTGGTACAACACCGTAATTGGACAGTATCACACGAAAGCGATCTGGATTCAGACCGATGAACATACGATTATTTCAAATGGCTCCGCAAACTATACGGAACGTACATTGGATAATTACAATCTTGAAAATAATTTACGTGTCATCGCACCTAATGACAGCGAGCTCGCAGTTGAAATGGAGGCCTATTTTGATCGCCTCTGGAACAATAAAGATGCTATGTACACGCTCGACATGGAAGAATTCCAAAATGAATTCACATGGTGGCAACGATGGATTTATTCATTCCAAGAAGCAATCAAAGTAACGACATATTGATGTGAGGAAATCCTGCGGTTATGCGCAGGGTTTTTCTTTTTGTTCCCAAGCGTAACACCCACAGATACGTGTCAGTTGGCATGCCAACTAACACAATTTCAAGCACGTCAGAATGTGCATATATAGCGAAATGTAGATAAGTTCGTGCGAATTCTAGATAAGTTCAGGTGAATCCGAGATAACACTTCGGAAAATGGAGATAACCCACAGGGAAATGCAGATATCGACCCGCGAAATCTATATTACCCCATAACACAATAAAAAAAGACCGCTGAACTTCAGCGATCTTTCTGTTTATTTGTTTGAATCGTCTACGTGCACACCCGTTTGGAACCAGTCTTCCACGTTCCAAATTTTCGTAACTAAACCTTCATAGAAGTCAGGTTCATGGCTTACTAATACGATGGTGCCTTTGTATTCGCTCATCGCACGTTTCAATTCTTCTTTTGCATGAATATCCAAATGGTTCGTCGGCTCATCGAAAAGCAACCAGTTGCTTTCTTCCATCATGAGCTTACATAGGCGGACTTTCGCTTGTTCGCCACCACTCAAGCTGTTCATTGGACGAGAAATGTGTTCATTTTTCAAACCAGTACGTGCTAATGCTGCGCGCACTTGGCTTTGTTCCATACTCGGATACGTTTTCCAAATCTCTTCAATCGGCGTTACATTATCCGCTCTTACTTCTTGTTCAAAGTAAGAAATATTTAAGAAATCTCCACGTCTAACGCTTCCGCCGAGTGGATTCACTTTACCAAGCATCGTTTTAAGCAATGTCGATTTACCGACACCGTTCATCCCGACAAGGGCAATTTTTTCACCGCGTTCAATTGAGAAAGACAATGGCGGCAATAATGGCTTGTCATAGCCAATCAATAAGTTTTCAGCTTCCACTACGTAGCGACTAGGGCTGCGGGATTCTTTGAAACCGAATTGAGGTTTTGCAGCAGTTTCCGGACGATCGATTCGCTCAATGCGGTCAAGTTGCTTCTGGCGGGACTTGGCACGGCCAGTTGTTGAATAGCGTGCTTTATTTTTTGCAATAAAGTCTTCTTGCTTTTTAATGAAGTCCTGTTGTTTTTCATAAGCGTCGATATGTTGGCGTTTATTGATTTCTGCAAGCTCAAGGAATTTTTCATAAGATGCCGTGAAGCGGGACAGCTTAGAGAATTCCAGTTGGAAAATGACATCAACAATTCCGTTCATAAATTCCGTATCATGCGAAATAAGCAGGAAGCAATGAGGATAATTCTTTAGATAATTCGTTAACCAGCCAATATGTTCTTCATCTAGATAGTTGGTAGGCTCATCCAGCAACAATACTTTTGGTTTTTCAAGAAGTAGTTTTGCCAACAATACTTTCGTTCTTTGGCCACCTGAAAGAGCGGAGACAGGACGGTCCAATCCAATCGCATCAAGACCAAGACCACGTGCGATTTCTTCTATTTTCATATCAAGCGTATAGAAGTCACCTGCATCAAGTGCATCTTGGATGTCCGCCATTTGCTCAAGTAAATCTTCCAATTCCTCAGGTGTTGCTTCACCCATTTTGCTAGTGATTTCATTCATTTCCGCTTCTTTTTTGTAAAGCGGCAAGAACGCGTCACGCAAAGTATCGCGCATCGAACGACCTTGTTCCAAACGAGTGTGCTGATCCAAATATCCGTAGTGGGTACCAGGTAACCATTCCACACGACCAGAATCATAGATGGTTTCGCCCGTAATGATGCTCATCAATGTAGATTTTCCTACACCGTTTGCACCAACCAGTCCAACATGTTCGCCTTCAATTAGGCGGAATGATACGTCTTTAAATAGTGTGCGGTCACCAAATGAGTGACCGAGATTTTCAACTGTCAATAATGCCATGATTCCATTCCTCCATAAAGAAAGCTCGCCGGCGTGTTACAGCGCCGCGAGCTTTTTGTTTAGTTCTGCGAGTTGTAGTTCCATATTAGCTAAACGTTGCTCGGCTTTTTCGACCATGCCAGGGTGTCCAGTTGACTCCAGCTTCTCCATGTCGCCTTGCAAACGTATATAATCCATTTTCAGTTCGGCAATTTGTGCTTGAATTTCTTGTGAAGTCATGTAAGAGAAACTCCTCTTTTTTCACCTATTGTATCACATGAATAGCTTATCTGGTGATTTCTCGTGCTTCTTCTTGGATGATTTTTTCTAAAAATTGTTGCATGTTCGCATTGTTTAAATGCATTTTTAAGCCCAACTGTTTTTTAATTGCCCGTACGCTTCTATTAGGATGGAGAATTGTCTCCATCACGGCGTTTTGCAAATGGGATTGTTTCAATTTGCGTCCCAGACCTAAATAAATGAAACCATTTCCTTCCTTCGGGAAAGCATGCTGCGCTTCTTTTTCATCTTCTGCGATGACAATGCATGGTTTACCAATTACTGCGACGTGGTAAGGAGTGAAGCTAGCATCACAAATAACCAAATCGGATTCGCTGATCAGTTGGATTGGATCATCACATTCTACAATACGTGTTTGTTTTCGTCCCAATGCCATCAGTTTCAAATCATCGCGACTGTGTCGGTAACTCGAATGTAGGGCGACTGTAATGGCAAGTGGGATTTGTAAATGCAGCAAATGACGAAGTGTACGGTAAGACAAGTTATCTGCATCTTCATCTGCAAATGTCACAACGACGTGGGGAAGAGGCAGTGCTGATGCATGCTTTAGGCCGGAATTCGCGTATGGCTCCAATTCGTCAGGCACCACAAAACCTGTGGATCCTATCACATAATGGGAAGGAACTGGCTCACGGTCTTCGCGGTACAAAGATTGAACTACATGAGTTGCAGCTTTTCCGCCTTCTCCAAAGTCGTCAAAATGCAGGGTAATCGGAACATGCGAAGCGTACATTTTTCCTTCATCAAAATCTGTATCATAGCCATCGGTAATAACCATATCAGGCTGGTGTTCAATCAATAACTTCTTCAAATCAGCGATTCTTGCATATGAGAGAGGGGCAAAGCCCTGTTGATCGAGGGTACGAAGAACCACTGTTTGTTTTTCAGGGGCTGCAAAAAGAATGCGATGAGAAGCCAGTAACTTCGCAATGTGGACACACCTCGTGACAGGATAGCCAGCCCGTCCAATCGTAAATAAAATGGTTTTTTGTTGAATTTGGTTGCTCATTTCATTCCCACCTTTCATCTTCTATTTAACGTATGGGAACTACAACCTCTGTATGAGTAAATATTAGAATTTGCAGGTGCGTATGGTAAACTCAAAACACTAGATTACAAGAATTGAGTGATGACATTGGAAAAAAGAACTGCGATGATAGCAGGAGCTTCAGGACTTACAGGTTCACAACTCGTCAAGTTTCTTTGTGAAAACGAGACTTATGAAAAAGTCACGATTATTGTCAGGAATGCAATTTCCTTCAGCCATCCGAAGTTAGTCACGAAAGTCAAAAACCTGAATCAAGTGACCAAGGATGACTTTGTTGGGGTAGATGATTTCTTTTGCTGCTTAGGTACGACGATGAAAAAAGCGGGATCGAAAGAAGCATTTGAACAAGTGGATTTAATCGCACCCATCCAGATGGGCAAATTTGCACAATCACAAGGGGCAAAGCATATGCTGGTCATTTCGGCAATGGGGGCAAATCCTGAATCGAATGTCTATTACAACCGTGTAAAGGGAACGATGGAAGATAAAGTTTCGATGCTTTCACTTCCGCACGTTTCCATTTTTAGACCGTCATTATTGACCGGGAATCGAGAAGAATTCCGTTTAGGGGAGCGCTTTGGAGAAATCACAATGACTCTGTTAAAACCGGCTTTTCTAGGTCCTTTGAAAAAATACCGTTCGATTGAAGCGAAGCAGGTGGCATTTGCCATGATGAAAATAGCTTTGCGGACACCTTCAAGAACTGTCGCTATTTATGATTCAGAAGCAATTGCACAAATTAAATAAAAAAAACGTCCACACGCTACTTGCGCGACTGTGAGGAAGAAACAGTGCTCCTGTACATCATGAAAGAATATGGGGAATTGAAATTTACACCGACAAGAAAGAACTTCAATCCATTTCTGGTGATACGGCTGTGAGTTTGATCCCGCCAACTAAAGAAATCGTAAAAGTGCAGGAACGGCTTGAAGCGGATTGTGCGACACAGTCTCCGTCAAAAGAATGAACTTGTGTAGTTTCAACACCCGGTGCTTAGGGCAAGGATTTTCTTTTTGATAAAATGAGGATATAGGAAGTTCAAATTCCTTTTTGTACTTCTAATAGAAAAGCGTTTGAAGGAGAATGGACATGAAAATTTTACTTATCGACGGGACCATTATTGGCTCCAAAACAGGTGCGATTTTGGATCAAGTGAAAATATATATTGAACAATTGAATAGTGAGCTCGATCTTGAAATTATGAAGCTGGCCGATTTTGACCATCAATTTGTCGATGGTCGACCACTGGGTGAGTACAACGATGATATGCGTCGCCTCATTCGCGAGTTCGAAGAAGCGGATGGCTACGTGTTGGCAACACCGATTTTCCAAGGATCGATTCCAGGTGTTCTGAAAAATGCATTCGATATGCTGCACCCGCGAACAATGCGGTACAAACCGGTTTCAATTGTCGCCAATGGCGGAACGTTCCAGCATCACTTGGTCATTGAAAACCAATTGAAGCCCATCCTGGATTACTTCCGTTGCCTGGTGACACCAAATTACGTGTACACAACCGGCAGTCATTTCGGTGAGGGTAATGTTATCATCGATGAAGATGTACATGATCGCTTGCGTGAACTTGCTCGCGTATTTGTGCAGTACGTCGAAATGGGCAAACACTTATCAAAAGAAACAATTGACCAATCTTAAAAGACAGTTAGACCACTTTGCGAAATCCATGCGAAGTGGTTTTTTTGTTGGAAATTAGTGGGTGAAAGGGAATGAGGTCTTTGCGAAAGGGAATAAACCTATCGTGAAGAGGAATAAATCAAATTGCCCCCCAGCTCGCACTAAACAGCCACCACCGTTTTCCGTTATAATAGATGAATGTAAGAAAGGGGCGGACACTTTGTCAAAATCAGTAGTACTTGCAGAAAAACCATCCGTAGCACGCGATATCGCCCGCGTCCTCGGTTGTCATAAAAAAGGAAACGGCTTTTTAGAAGGAACACAATACATTGTTACTTGGGCACTTGGCCATTTGGTCACGCATGCTGACCCTGAACAATACGATAACAGCTATAAAGAATGGAAACTAGAGGATTTGCCGATCTTGCCTCAGCCATTCAAGCTGGTGCCGATTAAACAAACGATGAAGCAATTTAATGCTGTTAAAGCACAACTGAACCGACCGGACGTTAAAGAAGTCATTATTGCGACTGACGCGGGACGTGAAGGGGAACTGGTTGCACGTTGGATTTTAGAAAAAGCGAAAAGCCGTAAACCGGTGAAGCGATTGTGGATTTCTTCGGTAACGGATCAAGCGATTCAAAAAGGATTCCGTGAACTGAAAGACGGCCGAGCCTATGAACATTTGTATGAAGCAGCAGTTGCACGAGCGGAAGCCGACTGGGTGGTTGGTATTAACGCAACCCGTGCACTAACAGTGAAATACAATGCGCAATTATCGACGGGACGAGTGCAGACTCCAACTCTCGCAATGATAGCAGCACGCGAGAAACAAATTCGCGACTTTAAATCTAAAACATATTACGGTTTGCAAGCATTAACGAAAGAGGCAAACTATACATGGTCATTTGGCCCGAATAATCAGTCGAGCAATTTCAATAAGGACCAGGTCGAGCAAGTTCTGAAGAAATTGGACAAGAGCAAAGAAGGAAAGATCAAGTCCATTCAAACAACACCTAAAAAGCAACCTGCACCACCATTGTTTGACTTGACCGAACTTCAAAAAGAAGGCCATCGTCTGTTTGGCTGGTCAGCGAAAGAAACGCTGTCCACGTTGCAAGGGTTATACGAACGCCATAAAATCGTGACGTATCCACGGACGGATTCGAAGCATTTATCAAGCGACATGAAGTCGACCTTGAAAGAACGTATTAAAGCAGTAGATTTGCAACCTTACAGAGCTGCGACGAACAGTATTTTGCGTTCAGCGAATATCCAACCGCAAAAAGGAGTAATTGACGATGCAAGAGTGAGCGATCACCACGCGATTATTCCGACTGAGGAATCGCCGGTCATGCAAAATCTATCAGACAAAGAACGAAAATTATATGACTTAATCGTTAAGCGATTTTTAGCCGTTTTCCTGCCTCCTTATGCATATGATCAAACAGTCATTACACTGGAAGTGCTTGGAGAAACATTTACGGCAAAAGGAAAAACCGTCCGGGATGAAGGATGGAAACGTGTCTATCAAGACAAAGAAGACGACACAGAAAGCACGTTGCCTCCTGTACAAAAAGGAGACACGATTGAAATTCGTGCTATCTCCATGACACAAGGTGAAACGAAACCACCTGCCCGATTCAATGAAGGGACATTACTTTCTGCGATGGAGAATCCTTCGTCATTTATGGCTGGGGAGTCTAAAGACATTATCCAGACAGCAGTCGAAACGGGTGGACTTGGAACAGTGGCAACACGCGCTGATATTATTGAGAAATTATTCAATAGCTTTGTCATTGAAAAGAAAGGCAAAGATATCTACACGACTTCCAAAGGAAGACAGTTGCTTGAATTGGTCCCTGAAGATTTAAAATCCCCGTCCTTAACGGGTGAGTGGGAACAGCGATTGACGAAAATTGCAAAGGGTACGATGAAAAAGGAACAATTCATGAAAGACATGGTAACCTTTTCAAAAACGGTTGTGACGCAAATCAAACAAAGCGATCAAAAGTTCAAACATGACAATGTCACGGGTAAGACCTGTCCGACTTGTGGAAAGAATTTGCTTGAAGTAAACGGCAAACGTGGCAAAATGCTTGTATGCCAAGATCGTGAATGTGGCTACAAAAAATCGGTGTCCATGCAAACCAATGCACGTTGTCCAGTGTGTCACAAACGGATGGAAATGCGTGGTGAAGGAGATGGCAAACTGTTTGTTTGTAAATGTGGTCATCGAGAAAAATTGTCGGCCTTTGAAAAACGTCGTGAATCTTCAGGTGGAGCAAAAGCCAATAAGAAAGATGTACAGAAATTCTTGAAACAACAAGATGAACCTCAAAATACAGCAATGGCTGAAGCACTGAAGAAATTATTGAATCAGGAATAAAGATTTTTGTAAAGCGAGGAAATGTCTATGGCCAAGTCTTCCAAACCAACAAAAACAAATGCAGTCCGCTTACTGGATCAACAAAAAATCAGCTATGACTTATTTGAATATGAAGTATCCGACGGACAAATCGATGGTGTTTCTGTTGCGCATAAAATTGCACAGCCGGTTGAAAAAGTATTTAAGACACTGGTTGCTACTGCAGGTCCAGGGAAAGTATCCGTTTTCCTGGTGCCAGTAGATCAGGAACTAAATTTAAAAGCAGCCGCTAAAGCTGCCGGAGAAAAGAAAGTTGAAATGCTTCCGGTAAAAGATCTGCTAGGGGTGACTGGCTATATACGCGGAGGCTGTTCACCGCTTGGAATGAAAAAGCTATTTCCCACGTTCATCGATGAAACTGCGAAAGAACTTGATACGATGATTGTCAGTGCCGGCAAAATCGGAATGCAGATTCATTTGCATCCAACTGATTTAGCATACTGCACCAAAGGGGTATTTGCTTCTTTGACCAAATAGGAATAAATTTATATAACACTTAAAACATAATGCTGATATACTTTTCAGTATTGATTCGAATCCATTCATGCGAAGCATGAGTGGATTTTTTACGGAAAGAAGGCACTTTTAGATGACAAACACAATTTACATACGATGGAGTTTCTTTCTAGTCGGGTTAGTAGTGCTGTCTCTTGGCATTGCGATGACCATTAGAGGAGAAATACTTGGTATAGCACCATGGGATGTTATGCATGTAGGACTTTTCATTAACTTTGGCTTATCGATTGGCATTTGGTCTATTGTAACCGGTTTATTGATCGTACTTGCCACTTCCCTCTATTCCAAGCGCTGGCCACCAATAGGCACATGGCTCAATATGATATTAATCGGAGTTTTTATCGATATGTTTCTTTGGTTATTGCCGATTGTAGACAATCCAATTGCCGAAATCGGATTATTCATTGCAGGTGTAGCAATCATGGGGTTCGGGGTTGGGATGTATATTGCGCCAAATATTGGGGCTGGGCCTCGCGATTCACTCATGTTGATTCTTATTGAGAAGACGGGGTGGACAGTCAAACGTGTCCGTACGTTACTTGAGTTGATTGTTGCAGTCATTGGCTGGCTTCTCGGAGGACCTGTAGGGGTAGGGACTGTAATCATTGCGTTGACACTCGGTTATATCGTGCATTTTACATTGCCACTATCACAAAAATGGATTGAAAAACTAACGACAGTTTCTAAATAATCAAGGAAAGCGGGCACTCTTAGTGGCTGCTTTTTTTCATGTTTTGTCATCCCATTTCATATAGTAGATGCAGTCAACACAATGAAAGGGATGAGTCGATGAACGGAACAATCACGCATCAGTTTGGACGTGCTTTTACAGGACAAGGTGAAAAAAATATTTATGCCGATTTGATCAACGAAGCACGGAAAGTCTATTTTATTAAATCTCCCCCGACATTCAAACTGTCGGAATTATTCAGACAAGTTGGCTATCACTACGTAAAAAGAGGCTACGATATTGAGTGGTTTTACGATCCTTTGCATGCAGATACACTTGAAGCCACTTTTGTAAGAGGCAATCGAATCCTATTTATACAGGCTGCACATCCAGTTTCTTTTGAACCTAAATATTATGGCAGTACCCATCACGTTATTTCATTCTATGAGGCTTATGACGAAAACAAGTTGCGTGAACACGGTGGCTTTTTACGGGAAAAGACGTTGCACAGTGAGCAGTGGCTGGCAAAAGCATTGCAAACATTAACAAATGCGAAAAAGATTCACGACGAATGGGAAATTCCATATGTAAATGGGATGGACTGGAGTGGCTTTGATGAGCAAGCGAACACACTGTTCGATGAAACCTTCACCACGCTTAAATTCAATAAAACCCCTCATCGAACTCATCGATTGATGGGCACGTTAACTCCTGAAGGCGCAAAAGATCATTTCGCTTCCTTAACAAAAGGAGTAAAAAGGCGCATATTCATCAAAGGGTATCCAGGTGGCGGAAAATCGACATTGATGAAAAGCTTTGCCGAGAAAGCAGAGAGCTTAGGGCTTGATACCCAGTGGGGCTGGTGTGGACTCGACTGCAACAGCATTGATTATGTGTGGTTACCTGAGCTGCAAACTATACTGTTCGATAGCACCGCTCCGCATGAATATGAGCCTGAACGATCTGGAGACGAAATTTACGACGTTAAAAAATTCCGCGAATTAAATGAAGAAGATCAGAAATTAGTAGATGGAATTGTTGCTCGATACAAAGAAGAAATTTTGCATGCAACCGAATATCTACAAGTATATTGTACGGATGACGAAACAATAAAAGAGACATTGGATGCGTGTGTAAATAATTTTAAATGGCAGGAAATTGAGGATGATCTCTTCCAAAAGTTAGATAATTCTTCTATATATAAATGATTTTTTAAATGAACGCGGGCTCAAATTGAGCTCGTTTTTTTGTGTCCGTGGTTCAAAAAGTTAACTTGGTTATGAGACTTGTTTGATTAATAAATAGCTGACTTTGAGCGATAAATCTCCAGTTTGATTGATAAATCCATTAATTTGAACGTTAAATTTTTTACAAGCCAATATAAATTCCTTTTGTCGTAACAGAATGGAGCTTTGCACTTTTCTAATGCGCTTATGTTAAAATGTAATAGATTATAATACACCAGCGATTTGCCAATGATAGTGGTGTGGCACATAAATTCGCTTGAGAGGAAGATGTTTTTTGTCTAAAGTATTAGATGCTTTTTTACAAGAAAATTTACAAGAATTACGTGATCAAGGTTTATACAATGAAGTCGATCCAGTAGAAGGCCCGAACGGAGCAAAAATCCAAGTTCGCGGTAAAGAACTTATCAATTTATCTTCAAATAACTATTTGGGATTGGCAACAAATGAAGAATTGAAACGCATTGCAAAAGAAACAATTGATAAATACGGTGTTGGAGCAGGTGCGGTCCGCTCGATTAATGGAACACTTGACCTTCATGTGAAGTTAGAAGAAAAGCTGGCGGAATTCAAAGGAACGGAAGCGGCAATTTCTTATCAATCAGGCTTCAACTGTAACATGGCTGCTATTTCAGCCGTTATGGATAAAAATGACGCTATTCTTTCAGATCAGTTGAACCATGCATCCATTATTGACGGCTGCCGACTATCGAAAGCCAAAATCATTGCGTTTAAGCACTCTGATATGGAAGATTTACGTGCGAAAGCAAAAGAAGCACAAGAATCAGGTCTTTATAATAAAGTCATGGTGATCACGGACGGAGTATTCTCAATGGATGGAGACATTGCGAAACTTCCGGAAATCGTGGAAATCGCGAAGGAATTTGATTTGATCACATACGTGGATGATGCACACGGATCAGGTGTTACTGGTAAAGGAAAAGGAACAGTTAAACATTTCGGATTGGAAAAAGATATCGACTTCCAAATGGGAACATTATCTAAAGCCGTGGGTGTAGTAGGCGGATATGTTGCTGGTAAACAATCATTAATCGATTGGTTGAAAGTTCGTTCACGTCCATTCCTATTCTCAACAGCCGTGCCACCAGGTGATGTTGCGGCAATTACGGCAGCATTGCAAATGATTATCGACTCAACAGAGCTTCACGACAAGCTTTGGGATAATGGCGATTATTTAAAAGCAGGTCTTAAGAAATTAGGATTCGATATCGGTGCTTCTGAAACACCGATTACTCCTTGTATCATCGGCGATGAAAAACTGACGCAACAATTCTCCAAACGACTGTTTGAAGAAGGCGTTTATGCGAAAGCGATTGTCTTCCCAACTGTACAAAAAGGGACAGGCCGTGTTCGTAACATGCCTACTGCAGTCCATACGAAAGAAATGTTGGATGATGCACTTGCCATCTATGAAAAAGTCGGTAAAGAACTTGGCGTAATTAAGTAAGACAGATGAACACTCGAATGTGTAAAAGCGTTCGGGTGTTTTTTTATATGAAGTGATGAATTATCTTTAGAAAATGACTCGGTGATGGGGGATGGGCTTGTGACATATGAAGAAGTAATGAATTATCTAAAGGAAGTTGGTACGGAGCAAACAAAGAAGACATTTGTCAATCATGGAGCGACTGGTGAATTTTACGGAGTCAAGGTAGGTGACATGAAGAAGATCTTGAAGCATGTAAAGAAAGATCAGGAGTTGGCATTGAAGTTATACGACTCAGGAGTTTCGGATGCCATGTACTTGGCGGCCCTAGCTATCGATCCAAAACTGATGACGAAAGATCAATTACAAAATTGGGTGAAGGCAGCCTATTGGTCTATGCTATCTGAGTACTCGGTCGCTTGGGTAGCGTCTGAAAGCCAGTTTGCTATGGAACTGGCTAGAGAGTGGATGCAATCCGACAATGAAATGGTTGCTTGTGCGGGGTGGAGCACATATACGAACTACTTGACCTATGCAGGAGCCAGTGAGTTAGACTTGCAGGAAATTTCTCGATTGCTGGAAGTAATAAGAGTAGGCATTCACCAGGCACCGAACCGGGTACGTTACAATATGAATGCTTTTGTTATCTCCGTTGGTGGATACGTACCGGAATTACGGGAAGATGCTCAACACGTGGCAACTGAAATCGGCAAAGTACATGTGGATATGGGAGGCACCGCCTGTAAAGTCCCACTTGCTTTCGATTACATCGAAAAAGTTATTGCGCGTGGTGAACCAAAAAAGAAAAAAACAGTGAGATGTTAAGAAGAGTTAGAAAACTAGATGGACCTCGACGTGGTAAGATGCGTCGAGGTTTTTTGTTGAAGGCTGAATAGTAGGTTTCAATAGAATTTCGTCGTTGCAACTAATCATTTACCTTCTAATTTTCACAAAAAAACCCACGCGAATGAACGTTTCGCGTGGGCAAATCATAGTTACATATGCTTGTGTGAGTGGACGACAACATATTTTTGTAAACCACGTGACGAGTCAATCGCTTTTTGATATTCGGTTTTTGCCAAAGTCTCGTTCCCTTCATGATGAGCGATGAATGAGTTCATGACATGGTTCATCCAAGGTTTTTCGAACGATCCTATATGTGGCATCACTTCTTCAATGTCCCCTCTTTTAGCGGCTATATTAGCTAAATAATAGGTACGCAATGACTTTTTCTTGATTTTTTCTGCACTGATTCGAGCAGCATCATAGTCACCGAGGAATATGTCCAGAATAGTCGTATAGACTTGCTGCATTGAGGGCTGTTTGTACTTAGTTAAGATGGTCTGCAGGCTCTCTTCGACTTCTTGACGGTTCCCATGGGCCAAAGCAAGAGGAAAGGCAAAAACGGCCTTTTTACGGTTTTTTTGCAAAAACTTTTCGATTCTATTCAGATCATTAGACCAGTAAATGGCATGGAGTGGCCACAATATAGAAGGGAGAATGATGGTAAAAAAAACAATCAATAAAATTGCCCCAAATGGGAATTGTAGAAAGGACAGCACAAGTGTCACGATAAAAACCAAACTGTATGTAATGGCCAGTGATTTGATGTTCATAATAAAACTTCCTTTTTTCTATTACTATACCAAACGATTGATAAGAGCTGAATGGAAAAAAATAGGGGGAATTGGAAGGGCCGGCGAAAAAACACTTACCAATGATGTGTATTGTACTTTCATGATGAACACACTATAATGAATACTGATTAAAATGTAATCATATCAACGTTGTATTGAAATAATATGTATCCCTGAAAAGTACAAGTGTTTATTTGACGAGGAGGAAATTCAATTGAAAAAAATTATGATAACCGGTGCTTTAGGTCAAATTGGATCGGAACTAATTACAAAACTACGTGAAATTTATGGGGCAGATAATGTTTTGGCGACAGATATCCGCAAAACAGATTCGCCGGTTGTAGAAAACGGGCCGTTTGAATTGCTGGACGTAATGGATGCAGAACGCATGCACACGCTAGCGAAGGATTTCGGCGCAGATACAATGATGCACATGGCAGCATTGCTATCAGCTACTGCTGAGGCTAAGCCGCTACTTGCTTGGAATTTAAATATGGGCGGTTTGGTGAATGCACTTGAAACATCTCGCGAACTAGGACTTCAATTCTTTACCCCAAGTTCTATCGGCGCATTTGGTCCTTCAACACCTAAGAAAAATACGCCACAAGATACATTGCAACGTCCAACCACCATGTACGGCGTGAACAAAGTGTCAGGTGAATTGCTATGTGATTACTATTTCCAAAAATTCGGGGTAGATACGCGTGGTGTCCGATTCCCTGGGTTGATTTCATATGTTACGCCTCCAGGTGGCGGAACGACAGACTATGCAGTAGATATATATTACAAAGCATTGTCTGAAGGGAAATACACGTCGTACATCGAACAAGGTACATATATGGATATGATGTATATGCCAGATGCACTACAAGCAATCGTCGATTTAATGGAAGCGGATGCATCGAAACTTCAGCATCGCAATGCCTTCAACGTTACGGCTATGAGCTTTGAACCTGAAGAAATTGCAGCATCGATTCGCAAGCACATTCCTACGTTCGAATTATCTTATGACGTAGATTCAGTGCGTCAGGAAATTGCCAACAGCTGGCCGGATAGCATTGATGCAACGGCAGCTAAAAATGAGTGGGGCTTCAAAGCAAAATACGATTTAGACGCAATGACAGCGGACATGCTGGCGAAATTAGCGGAAAAATAAAACGAATTTAGAATGGCTGATGTTTCCTGTTAAATGGAAACATCAGCTTTTTCGTGATAAGAAATAGTCGATGGAACCAAACACGATTAGATATTTCTAAACCGAGCATATACTTGTCCATAACGTGCATGGCATCCTAAAAATAAGATAGAGTACGTAAACGAACTGATTGAGCCTTCTTGCTTTGAAGTTGTTTGAATATCCACTATTGGTATGCCTGACGAGAAGTGGGGAGAAATGGTCGCGGCAATGATTGTTTCTAAAACTGGCGAAACAATGAATGAAGAAGAACTTCTAAGCTATTGAAAGAAAGACTTTTGATTTCCAATTGGGCCAGATGTTTAGAAAAACGAAAAAGCTGTCTCCAACTCCGCGATATTGCGGCATTGGAGACAGCTTAATTTAATTTAGAACAATAAATGAGCGACACCTGCGATGATAGGTAATGCAATCACAGTGCGCAACAAGAAAATCACAATCAAATCCAGGAAGTTGACAGGGATTTTTGAACCAAGTAACAATCCGCCGACTTCAGACATGTAGATCAACTGAGTAACCGATGTTGCCGCAATAACGAAACGGGTCATTTCAGATTCAATCATTTGTCCGCCCAAAATAGCTGGGAGGAACATGTCTGCAAAACCAACGACCATTGTTTGTGCTGCTTCTGCGGCTTCTGGAACACCAAGAACCATTAGCAACGGTTCAAACGGTTTGCCTAACCAAACAAATATATCTGTGTAAGTCGCAAGCATCAACGCAATCGTACCAAATGCCATCACGACTGGTGCAACACCCATCCACATATCCAATACGTTTTTTAAGCCGTCGGACATGAATTTAGTGAATGAACGGTTTTTATCTGCCGTTGTCAAAGCGTTTTCCAGCCCATGACTTACAACATTATAGCCCTCAGGCAATGTTTCTGCATGCTCATCGTATGGACGTCCATCTACGTATTCTTCAGGTTTGCGTGATAAAGGGTAAATTCGAGGCATGATGAATGCCAAAACAACTCCAGCTCCAAGAACTGTCGCATAAAATGGAAGGAAATAGCTACCCAGTCCAAGCTCTTCAAGAACGACAATCGAGAAAGTAATCGACACCACTGAGAACGTAGTTCCAATGATTGCTGCTTCTTTTTTCGTATAAAAACCATCTTCATACTGCTTACTTGTCAATAAAACACCAATTGTGCCATCGCCAATCCAAGAAGCAAGCGCGTCAATCGAAGAACGGCCAGGCAATTTGAATAGAGGACGCATGACTTTTACCATCATCGTTCCGAAAAACTCCAGCAATCCGAAGTTTAGAAGAAGTGGTAATAGTAATCCGGCAAATAGGAAAATAGTGAACAAGAATGATAGTAAACCAGTAGGTGACAGCAACATTCCACCAGTATCTTCACTTCTTATTGCTTCTGGTCCGATATTCGCAACGACCATGACAGCAAAAATTGCCCCAATGACACGGACGATCGTCCAGAACCAATTCACTTGGAATAGTTTATCGAAAAATGCCTGATCTTCAGGGTTCGAATCTTTTTTAAATTGATATACGAGCGATCCAATCGCTGCCATAATCATGACAACGGTAACGGTCCAAGGCATGATTGGCTCTACTACTCCAGCGACCATATTTGCCAATATGGCTACAGGAATCTTCCATTCGCCCTCGATTTTGAATGGAATCATGAATAATAATATTCCAATAATTGATGGTATTAGAAACAATAACCATGTGGAAAGTGAAAACTTCTTCAAAAATGGGTCCTCCTAAGATGTATAATTATTCAACTTCTCTAGTAATGATACTTGCCGAAGCTCAAAAAGTCCACATTTGTATGTATTCCTTATAATTCCACAACTTAAACAATAAAAATCCTGAAAGACCCATTTTATGTGGAATCTCCAGGATTTCATTAGGAAATAATCATTTACTTGTAGAGTTAGAATGTTTCTTCAAAATCTTCATGCCAGCGGTAATTATAGAACCGCTCATAGGTAAACCAGTTCTCAGCTTCAGGTTCTCCTTCTGCCAAGCGTTTCTCCATTTCCGCCAACATCCAAGCTGTCTGGGAAATATGTGCACGCATTGCGCCCATCTTTTGATCTCGTACTTCCTGAATATCATGAACGACATCAGGTTCTCCAAGATCATCCTTTGTATTATTTGCAAACGCCACCGCATACAATTTCGGACGCAGATTCTCATCCATACGGCGAACAGCACGTACGACCGCACGAGCCGTCGCTTCATGATCTGGATGCACTGCGTAGTTCGGATAAAACGTAATGATGAGTGATGGGTTCGTTTCTTCAATCAGCTTCGTCATCATTTGAACCATTTTTTCATCATCTTCAAACTCTACAGTTTTATCCCGCAAACCCATCATGCGTAAATCGGTCAAGCCCATCGCTTGTGCGGAAGCAATCAATTCATCTTTACGGATATGTGGTAAAGACTCACGTGTCGCAAAAGGTGGATTTCCTAAATTACGTCCCATCTCGCCTAATGTTAAACAAGCATATGTAACCGGAGTTCCCTGTTTGATATACATGGAGATGGTACCGGAAACGCCAAATGCTTCGTCATCTGGGTGAGGAAATACAACGAGTACGTGTCTTTCTTGTGTTAAAGTCATATGATTTCCTCCTTCTTAATACGTAAATGGCGTTTCGCTGATTTGAAGCGCAACTGCCAATTTTCCTGATTGATCGTGTCCAGCCATCAACAAACGACCGTACTCATCCAATTCAAAATGAGTGATCCCCTGTGCATACACCCAGCCATGTGGCAATTTTAAGCCAACACGGTGAGGGCTGTCACCCGCGACTTTTCCTAATTCATACTTCACGACAATATTACGTATGAATGCCCCTGCATTAAACACAGTCTCGTCAAAATGAGATGCATAAGCACCATTCGTCGTTTCCAAATGAAGATAAACATCTTTATCTGCAAAGGAATTTAACAATTCCTGTAACTTTGCTACATGTACTACGTCCACTTTTTTATCCCCCTCTTAACAACAAAACTTCTAGACATAAGTATAGTGAATTTTGCTGATTAATGCGATTAGCATGCTCATGGAAAAGTGGAAAACGCCACTCTAGCCCGACTCCGACGGTGGAAGAAACGAAACGAAAACTTGTTTTCGATTGAGTTTCTGAAGCGGAGGTGCGGGCTGGCGTTTGGAACTAGACAGTAGGAAAAGTGGAAAACGTCACTCTAGCCCGACTCCGACGGTGGAAGAAACGAAACGAAAACTTGTTTTCGATTGAGTTTCTGAAGCGGAGGTGCGGGCTGGCGTTTGGAACTAGACAGTAAGAAAAGTGGAAAACGCCACTCTAACCCGACTCTGACGGTGGAAGAAACGAAACGAAAACTTGTTTTCGATTGAGTTTCTGAAGCGTAGGTGCGGGCTGGCGTTTGGAACTAGACAGTAGGAAAAGTGGAAAACGCCACTCTAACCCGACTCCGACGGTGGAAGAACGAAGACAATCGTGAAAGAATAAGGATCGTCTAAAATTTCTTCGTTCCACGAAATAGAAAAATATGGTATTATTAAACTATCTGATTTTTTAGAGAACAGGAGGAAGGTAATATGAAAGGATTTCTCAAGTGGGTTATCCAGCTCGTAGCTGCATTGGTGAGTATTTTGCTCATAAGTGGAGCACCTGTGCTGATTGCCGGCTTACAGCAGGGGGAATTATTATGGAAAGAATACATAGAAACGATTCAATTGCATGCAACATCTCTAATGAATATTAGTGAGTTAAGTGTGGCCCATTTCGTTGGGCGTGGCGAAATACGGGAAGTCCCAATATTCCCACAGCTTCTGGAAAATATCACTTATTCACTTCAAATATTATTTTTGGCACTGGTTGTAGCTGTGGTGTTCGCATTAATCGGCACTTTCATCACGATGCTATTGCGCGAAAAGGCACGCGCACGTGTCAAACTTTTCTTTTATTTCCTGGAATCAATGCCTGACATACTAATCATCGTGCTTGCCCAATTGCTTGTCGTAATTATTTTCCAGAATACAGGGGTACTCGTGTCCAAAATTGCAGTGATTGGTGACGATCGCATATATTGGCTACCGGTTCTATGTCTGATGATTTTACCGATGATTCAATTGTACCGATTGAGCATGCTGACATTCGAAGCAGAAGAGCGGAACATGTATGTTGAACTGGCAAAATCTTTAGGCTTCGGAAAAGCATTCATCTTATTCATGCACATTTTCCGCAATGCCATCATCAGTGTGTTTTTCCAATCGAAAAAAACGATGTGGTTTATGCTATCCAATCTCTTCATTCTCGAACTGATGTTCAATATTCCTGGCGTTATGTTGTACATGTATGAAAACTTGAGCGGCACATTGTTCTTAGTGACAATCATAAGTTTCTTCCTGCCAATTTTCCTTTTGTATAGCCTTGGGGAATGGTACTTTATTCATCGATTAAAAAGAGGAGGTGTTGTTGGATGAAATCCGTTTGGAGACAACCTTTATTTCTCATTGGATTCAGCATCATCGCTTTCTTTTTAGTCGGCAGTTTTGTGTTTGAATGGATTTTCGGAAGTGTTCCAAAGCAAACGTTTTTCATTGAAGAAAATGGTCGTGCAGTGGAAGGACCACCAATTTCACCAAAATGGATGCATCCGCTCGGAACGGACCAATTTGGCTACGATATGTTGGCAAAAATCATGATTGGTGCCAAATACACGATTATTGCAGCCATGGCAGTGGCATTTTTGCGAATGTTGATTGCCATTCCATTAGGCTTTGCACTTGGGACTTATTTGCAACGTCAGCGCTCATGGATTAATGGATTAATTGATCCGATTCATTATGTACCCATGACCATATTTGCCGTGCTATTGTTGTCACCAGTTCTTTGGATGCCGCCAGAAGGATTCTCGACGACCATTACAGAAAGGTTAGTCATTCAGGTCGTCATTATGGCTTTCATGACGGTTCCGATTGTGGCAGCATTGGTAGGCAATGAAGCCAACCTACTGTACCACCAGGAATATATATTGGCGGCACGTACACTGGGAGCCAGTCGCAGACGTCTGATCATCCGTCACTTATTCCCCCAAATGCGTGAAAAATTGTTGGTTCTTTACGGACAACAAGTGGTGGAATCGCTGATCGTCTTTGCCCATTTAGGGATGCTTCAATTGTTTTTAGGTGGAACAGACGTTGATTATGACGCTATGTTCGGCGATCCCCCTAGATCCATTTCATACGAATGGGCAGGGCTTTTCGGTAACTCTTTCCGCTACCTGCAAGGCGCTCCTTGGTTGCCCCTGGGTCCAGCCATCAGCTTTGCTCTCGTTATTTTGGCAATCGCAGCCATGATTGAAGGCTATACTCGGGCAACGAACGGTCAAGTCAAATTGCCGAAACGCAAGCGAATGGCCTTTGTTTCAGAAGAAACCATCGAGTGGAACCAACAACAGCTCAAAGAAAAAATGAATTTTCTTCAAAAAACCGCTAAATGATAATAATGAACACCACAACGTTTGCTGGAATCCAAGCAGTCGTTGTGGTGTTTTTGGTTACAAACAGGAGCGAAGAGGAATAGGGATAATGATTTAAATGAAACTTTCTAACTATTTTGCAATTATAATCAAACCGTTTACGAACTCCCTTCGTTTCCTCTGATAGTACCGTTAAAAAATATATATAAAATGGAGGGAGAATCATGAAGAAGACCGTATTTCTATCAGCTTTACTGCTCTTTGTCATTACGGCTACCGGATTGTCAGCCTATGCAAATATGGACCGTAAGCCGACGTCCCAGGAAACACCAAATTCCAGCCAAAGTGATCATGTCATCCGGGTGTACGGACCAGGCGGACCACTTGGACCGATTAAGGAAGCTGCTGAACATTTTTCAGCTGAAACGGGAATCAAGGTGGAAGTAACAGCTGGACCAGAAGGCAAGTGGATCAGCCAGGCAAAGGAAGATGCAGATATTATTTTCGGTGGCTCCGAATATATGCTGCAGGACTTCATCTTTAACCACCCCGAAATGATCGACACTACATCACGTACGGAGCTTTACCCGCGTGCTGCAGGAATATTGGTGAGGAAAGGAAATCCTAAGAAGATTGAAAGCCTGGAGGATTTAACGAAAAATGGAGTAAAAATAATTGATGTGAATGGGGCTGGCCAGCTTGGACTTTGGGAAGATATGGCAGGCAGAAAAGGGCTAATCGAAGGCATTTCCCAAAATATTAACCTTTCTGTAAAGTCGAGTGCCGAAGCCATTGAACGATGGAATTCGAATTCCAGTCTAGACGCCTGGATTACCTATGAATCATGGCATTACCGGCTCCAGGATGTGACCGACCTGATCGAACTGCCCGAAGAAGAAAAGCTCTATCGTGGAACGCCGATCGTCCTGACGAAAATCACCGATCAGAAAAAAGAGGCACAGCAATTTATTGATTATTTAAAAACGGAAGAGTCTCACCAAATCTTTCAAAAATGGGGCTGGAAGTAAGGGTAAGCCTTAAATCTAAAAAACTTGGAGGAACAAACATGAAAAAAGGAATTTTTACGCTCACGATACTTTCGATTATTTTTGCTTTGGCTGCCTGTGGAAATAGCACTGAGGAAAAAAAAGAGACGGATCAACCCGATCAAGCCCAAACGGAACAAGCCCCGGCTGACAGCCTTCAGCTTTTGGAGAATGAGAAAGCTGGAGAGTACCTGGCGGATCCACAGGGAATGGCCCTGTATTACTTTAAAAAGGACCAAGCAGGAAAAAGCAATTGCGGCGGAGACTGCCTAGCAAACTGGCCATCATTTACCCAAGAGGATTTCGCCGTACCGGAAGGTTTTGACAAAAAGGATTTCGATACAATTACAAGAGAAGACAACGGGGAGAAGCAGGTCACGTACAAAGGCTTTCCTCTCTATTATTTTGCAAAAGACCAGCAAGAAGGGGATGTAAACGGACAAGGAGTAAAAGATGTATGGTTTGTCGTAAACAGCGAAACAGAATTTGAATAAGCCTGTCCAGGGAACGATCAGTCGCGGTCGTTCCCATCCTTATTTTTAAAATAGTATAATGGCAATATATTTTTTTCCAATAGCAGGGAGTGCCACATGAAAGAAAATTACGATGCGGAATTAATGAGATTGGTAAACGAAAAACACGGTCACGCATTAGAGGAGCTTTATGATCGATATATCAAGCTTGTTTACGGCTTTGTTATGAAGTTTTGTAATGGGAATGAGGAAAAAACGAAAGAGATTATTCAGGTGGTCTTTTTGAGGCTATGGACAACAAACAGCCATTACGATCCCGCTCAAGGCAACTTTGTAAATTGGCTCCTCACGATTACTCGCAATATTTGCATTGACTACCACCGCAAAGAGAAGAGACATACGCAACACTATCAAGAGGAACATGAAGAGATCGCCGACCTTGCCAATGCAATCGAGCAACGAGTAAATACGAATAATATTGAGATGGCGAAAAACAAATTGCCGACAGCGCAAAGAAAATTAATCGATTTGCTATATTGGAAAGGGTATTCTCTTTCAGAGATCGCCAAGCTGGAACAAGAGCCGCTCGGCACGATTAAAAGTAGGCTGCACCAAGCTCTTAAAGGTTTGAGGAAGCATCTGGAATTGGAGGATATAAAATGAGAAGGGATTGTGAACATTTAATTCCATATATAGCAAATGAGCTCAAGGAGAGCGAATGTATGTCCTTTGTTGAACATTTAAAGAATTGTACGGAGTGTAAGAAAGAATATCAGGAATTGTCCCAGGCCTGGCATGCTATGCCGTTTGATTATACCGAAATCGAGGTGCCTGAATCGCTAAAAGGCGAGGTGATGGGGTTTGTTTTTGATCACAAAACGAAAAGCGGTACGGAAACATTCATGGCTAAGATGAGCAAGCTCGCCATGATGCTCAAAAGTCATTTCACCCCAGTTTCAACCAGTATCGTGGCCGTATTGTTGCTCGCGATTATTGGCCTTGGAATAGCGAATGTACAGGAAAAAAATCGCCATGCCGAAAATATACCCATTGAGATATTAACGGCCATTCCCTTAAAAGCAGCCAATCAAAGTCACCCGGGAACAAACGGCATCGCATATATTGTCCAGCAGGGATCAGAGAAAAATTTGGTGTTGCAGGTTCACGAATTACCCGGCGTCGAAGGTTCACAGGTTTACCAGGTTTGGTTGCTGAAAAACGGCACGAGGGAAAATAGCGGCATATTCAAGCCGGACGAAAACGGATCCGGAATATTGACCTACCAGCTCGCCGAAGGGCAGACTTTTGATCAAATCGGCATCACCGTCGAACCGGACGCCAACAGCAGCCAGCCAAGGGGAGAAAAAATAGCCGGGACATAGATGGTAACAGAAAAGGACCGATACATTTTAAATATCTGACTAACCTTATATTACGAACGGATGCCAATGTTCAAGAAGCTTACCCAAAAATGATCAAACTTTTTTATGAAAATTCCATATGTATTCTAAACTGTAGAATCCATTTTGATCGATCTTTTTTCAAAATGGATTCTTTGAATTTGCCGCAATAAAGCAGGTTCGTGTGTTATTTTTAATCAAACTTTATTCAAGAGATACCTCTTTCACTTCTATAAGTAACCTATTCCAACTAAACCTGTGATTTTTCCAAATAACCACAAAAACTCCATAAAAAAGCCACTCTTTCTTTATGAAAGAGTGGCTAGATTGATACTTAAATTTCTGATGTTGTAACTTCTGGTGCGCCGAAACGGTTTTTAGCTCCGTGCATAACCGGACCGACGTATTCGTTTAATTTCCAGCCGTTAGCGATTGCAGCGGATACGAATTTCTTCGCTTCCAAAACAGCTTCATTTACTGGAAGACCGTTTGCTAAGTTTGCTGTCACTGCAGCTGCGAATGTACAACCAGCTCCGTGATTGTAAGACGTATCCGTTTTTTCTGATTCAAGTAGAGTAAATGTTGAACCATCAAAGAATAAATCAACGGCTTTTTCATGCTTCAACTGCTTGCCGCCTTTGATAACTACATTTGTAGCGCCTGCTTCATGAATCTTTTCAGCAGCACGTTTCATATCGTCAATTGTTGTTAATGTTCCAAGACCTGAAAGTTGTCCAGCTTCAAACAAGTTAGGAGTGACAACCAGTGCACGAGGCAATAATGATGCGACCATTGCTTCCACATTTTCAGGGAAAAGGGCTTCGTCTTCACCTTTACACACAAGAACCGGGTCAATAACTACTTTTTCTAAACCAGAGCGATCGATTGCTTCCGCTGCTGTTTTAATAATGTCAACAGTTGGCAGCATCCCTGTTTTGATGGCATCAACGCCAGTAGAAAGAGCTGTTTTCAACTGTGCTTGTAATGTTTCAACAGGAATCGGATGAATTCCGTGGCTCCAGCCTTTATCAGGATCCATTGTCACGATAACTGTCAGGGCATTCATGCCGTAAGTACCGTGCTCTTGGAATGTTTTTAAATCTGCTTGTATGCCTGCACCACCAGAAGTATCAGAACCAGCGATGGTTAATGTTTTTTTCAAAGACATGAATGGATTCCTCTTTTCAATAAGTTTCTGTGTTCTATCGTACCAAAAACTCACAATAATTCAATTATTGGAGCTTATCCGCCCGCAGTAGTTGGATGGAAATAAAGGCTAATCCAATCGTGAAAATCAGCGAAAATCCTCCGGCAATCCAGTAATTCTGTGAAAGGAGTCCGAAACTAATAAAAGCAAATAACAATACAACAAGCAACATCCCGATAGTAAAGCAACCAAATCCAAGTGATTTTGCACGTTCGGGCACTTGGCTTTTTTCTTTTGTCGAACGCTCTACGTTTCGTATTTTCTCTCGCCACTGGTAATCCGCCATTTCACATCACCTCTAAAAATATCCTATCATTCGCCTCGAGGTTGTACAATTTGAAACTTTCCATTATCGTAAACGTACTAGAATCATTGACTAATATAGTAGAAACGGGGAGAACGATGTCAAAAGATCAGCGAATTAAGGATATTGAACGATTGCTTGAAGAATTAAAAGCTCAGGACGAAACAGCCGTTACGCTGGAAAGTGTTCAGCCACGTTCATCTGGATTTTGGCAACTTGGCTCACTTTTTAAGTCCATGTGGAAACGGAAAATGCTATGGTTTATTACAGTTATGATTGTACTGATTATTGCAGTTCCAGTTATAACTTTTTGGATGATTAAAGGCAGTACGTTCACGGAAAATAAAGGGGCTTTTTTGGAGCAAATTCAATCGATAAATGAACTCGCAACAGCAGAGGCTTACACGAAAGCTATAATTAAAAGACAGGACAATAAGATTTTTGGACAAGAAATCGGCCTCGAACTGCCAGGGACAAAACGTCAGTTATTGGTCGTTATTCCTGGTTCAGTGAAAGCGGGCATTGATTTCTCAAAAGTCGAAGCGGAAGATATTGTACTGGATGAAGAAGCAAAAACTGCAACGCTAACTTTACCGAAAGCAGAATTTTTAGGTAGACCCGAAATATTATTCGATCAAGTCGAAGTATTTTCATATGAAGGATTGTTCCGCGAGAAAGCTGACATTACCGAGGCTTACGAATTGGCTGCAGAAGCGGAAAAATTGATGATTGAAGAAACAACTGAACAAGGAGTTTTGCAAATTGCTGAAGAAAATGCCGCTCGGTCCGTTTCTGAAATGTTTTCCTTGGTGGAGTATAATGTAACCGTTGAATTTGAGGAGTGAGTATCTTGGAAAAAGAGATATTTGATAACGACTGGCAACAAGTACTTGAACATGAATTCGACCAACCGTACTACTTGAAATTACGGGAGTTTTTGAAAGAGCAATATGCACATGAAACCGTTTATCCACCATTGGATGAAATGTGGAACGCTTTTAAAGAAACTTCTTTTACCGATGTTAAAGTGGTGATTGTCGGGCAAGATCCTTATCATGGTCCGGGACAAGCCCACGGCATGAGCTTTTCTGTCAAACCAGGGATCAAGCATCCTCCGAGTTTACGAAATATGTTAAAAGAACTTCATGAAGACCTTGGATGCGAGATTCCGCCAGATGGCATGTTGACGAAATGGGCAAGGCAAGGCGTTTTCATGTTAAACACGGTTCTCACCGTGCGAGCAGGTGATGCACATTCACATAAAGGACAAGGGTGGGAACTCTTTACGGATGAAGTTATCCGCAAACTTTCTTTGAGAGAAGAGCCAGTGGTATTTGTATTATGGGGAAGACCTGCGCAATTGAAACGAAAGCTAATTGATACGTCCAAGCATGCAATCATTGAATCCGTTCACCCAAGCCCCCTCAGTGCCCATAGAGGATTTTTCGGTAGTAAACCCTATTCCAAAATAAATGAACAACTATCACAATGGGGATTAGACCCGATAGACTTTTGTTTGAAGTAGATTTCATGGTAAAGTGTAGTCTGACAAGAACAATCAGTAAAAGGAGAGTGACCGAACGTGATTCCATTAAGTCGAGTTGTCACCGAAATCGAGAAACATGTCGCAGTGGCAAAAGGTAAAGGTGACGAGCAAAGCATCCGTGAATCCTTGGTCGCGATTCGAGCTTTATGTGATGTTGCATTAAGTGAACAGCCTGAAGTCAAACTACAAGTCATGCCGATTCAATATGCACAACCAGTTCAACCAGTGCACACGGTACAATCTACTTCATCTGTACCTTCCATTTCAGCTGGCGAACGTATGAAGGAAGACGACGCGAACGGTGATTCTTTATTTGATTTTTAACTGAATAAGAATTTTATAAAGAGTACAAAAAGAGCCGGGGAGATCAACGGAATCAGTGGGCAGCGGAACGTATATTTTATACGTGAGCAGCTGAGCCGCAAGCATTGAAGAAATCCGACAACTATTAATTGAGGACGTTTCAACAACTCATATGAAAGAAGGAATAATTATGCCATTTTTTATCATCGCAGGTGCCGTTAATGCATTTTTGGCCGTTGCATTTGGAGCTTTTGGTGCACATGCACTGAAAGAAAAACTATCCGAGAAATACTTAGCGATTTGGGATACAGCAGTCCAATACCAGATGTATCATGCGATTGGATTAATCGTCATTGGGATTTTGATGAGCTCGAATATCATTGGCAATGTGTCGCAACTTAGCTGGGCAGGCTATTTAATGTTAGCAGGCATCGTGATTTTCTCTGGCTCACTTTATGTATTGAGTCTAAGTGGCATCGGCATTTTGGGTGCCATCACACCAATAGGAGGCGTAGCATTTCTTGCAGCCTGGGTACTCGTGATTGTCTCTGCAGTCAAACATATGAATTGAAATTTTGCGTCCTTCCAAGTGAAGGACGTTTTTTTGTTGGATAAATATTGTAACGAAAATTCCGACGAAACGGTCTAATGTTTTAGAGATAGGGGGAATAGCTTTGAAAAAAATCATTATATTTATCACTTTAATCGTACTCCTTAGTGCATGCAATCAAGACAGCATTCAGGAACCAACATTCGAAGATTTGAAAAATCATGTACATATTGTAAAAAGTGCTACCGATAAAGGTCTGTTCGTAAATCACACAACTTATCAATATAAAGAAAATGTGAAATTGAGAACCAAACAAGGAGATAAAATTGAACCATCTGATATTCAAGCAGGGAGCTTAATTGAATATGAGGATACAGGGGTGGTATTGGAGTCCTATCCGAGTCAGGGGACAATCAAGTCAGTTACTTTATATGACGATCAGCTCAGTAGGAAAATCGAAAAGGGAATTGCCCATTTCTTAACTGAAGATGCCATTAACGCAACAATCGGTTACAAACTTGTAGCACTTCAGAATGATTTGCTCATCATTGAGTTTACGGATTACGCTGATAATGAAAAAGCCTATACGGCAACGATTGATTTGGAAACGTTCGAATATGAAGTGACTCCACTTTAAGGATAGGATGATTCATCATTCGTTCAAAAAACGAATCTTTCTAAAACCCCCATATACGATTGGAAGAACCAGGAAAATTCAGAATCAAATTCGAAGAACAAATGGAAAAGTGGTTGCCTGATAAACATAATCCGTGAACATCAAAATGCCCTTTCACAAAACAAAGTGGAAGGGCATTTTTTATAAGCAAATGAATATTTGAAAAATAAGTTCCAAGTTAGAGACCTAGTTCCACTTTCTTTCACCGAAGATTAAAAGTAATTGATTTCTTCATCAAACGTTACGTAATCCAAATAAATCAATGGAATTAAATAACGTTTTCCTGTCCCTGGCTCACTGACAATTAAATGATCACGGCCTGCTGCTTCGATGATGCCTTTCACAACTTTGGCATTCCATTCACGATTGTTTTCGAATGTTAAATAGACAGTCGCAAGTTTGCCTTTGTTTAAACGTAAAATGTTTTCGATGTAGGATTCTTCACCAGCCGGTGGAGAAGTAGGGCGTCCTCCTGCGGGTAATGTAGAAGGTTGCATTTGTTGTTGAGGCATCATTTGTTGTTGCGGTTGTTGCATTTGTTGAGCATAAGCAGGATTCCAATAATATTGTACCAAGAAATCATCCTTTCCATTTTAAAGATTTGGGCAATCGGAGGGGCTAGGCGAAAAGAAGCAATGAGATTTATAACGACCTGTGTTCGCTTGGTTATACCATGTGGGAGGACATCCCCCCGGTGGTTCGAAAAACCATAAAGAACGTGTAGCAGGGTGGAAACGTTCACCAGCAATCACACGACGGGCAAGTGCCTTGTCTTGTTCACGGGCACGTTGGTAGAAATAAGATTTGGTCGTCGCTTCAAATCCACCTGGACTCTGAAAAACCATTTGCTGCACGTTGCGAATATCATTGAAATCAAGACAAGTCGCAAGCACTCGATTCACACCGACGTTACCGACCATAAGCATCCCTTCCTTGCCTTCACCCTCTGCCTCTGCACGCATTAAACGGGCAAGAGTTTCAATATCTTTTTCAGTTGCCTGGATTACCGCCACAGCACAACCTCCTCGCAACTTATTATACGTAGCACTTGGGAATTTAGAACAAAAAAGGCTACGCATTTTTGCGTAGCCCTGTGTTTTATACAGTTAAAAATTCAGTAGTTTTGTCTGCATCTAGCAATGTTCCAACGAAGAATGAGCCAAACTCACCAAAACGTGCACTTACTTCGTCAAAACGCATTTCGTAAATTAATTTTTTGAATTGAAGGACGTCATCCGAGAACAACGTAACACCCCATTCAAAGTCGTCAAATCCGATAGAACCACTGATGATTTGTTTCACTTTTCCAGCGTATCCACGGCCAATCATGCCATGGCTGCGCATCATCGATTTACGGTCTTCCATCGATAGCATATACCAGTTGTCATTGCCTTCACGACGCTTGTCCATTGGGTAGAAACAAACATATTGAGAACGTGGAAGCTCTGGATATAGGCGACTACGAACATGCGGATTTTGATAAGGATCTTCACTGGATTCGCCTGCCAAGTAGTTTGAAAGCTCAACAACAGAAACGTAAGAATACGAAGGAACAGTGTATTCAGCAATTGTTAATTTGTTGAATTTCGCTTCAATTTGTTGAAGCTCATCCATCGTTTCGCGTAATGTCATCAGCATGAAATCTGCTTTTTGACCAATAACTGTGTAGAAAGCATGGCTGCCAGTTTTCGCTTCATGTGCAACATTTAATTCTTCTAAAAATCCTAAAAACTCATTAACAGCTGCTGTACGATCCTCAGCTGATAATTGTTTCCAAGATGTCCAATCCATCGTGCGAAAATCATGTAATGCGTACCAACCATCTAAAGTTTGCGCTGCTTCATTCATGTATGGGACACTCCTTCATCTAATTAAATATTCAAGTTAAGTTTAGCATAAAGCCTTTAAGAAACCTATATTCTCACCATTCACACATGATGAGATATGACAAATTCGTGTTATTATGAAGGGAAAAGCGGAAAGCGCCAATCTAGCCTGACTCCGGCGCTGGAAGGCTCGATGCGAAAGCCCGCTTTCGCAAGAGAGACTGAAGCTTAGGTGCAGGCTGGCGCTTGTAGCTAGACAACAAGAAAAGCGGAGCAGGGTGTGAAAGACCTACACCGGCGCTGGAAAGAAGATTTTCTTTGCGACGAGTAACCGCAGGAGCAACCGATTCGAATGCCTGCATTCGCATGAGAAATGGAAGGAAGGCTAAAATCCCGACATCGTGTCGGAACGCCTTCATGACCCACATCCTGTGGGCCTAAGCTTAGGTGATGCCTACCCTGCGCAGCTAGACACCAACATAAGCGAAGAAACACAATTAACTTAACTAAAAAACAGCCTTAACATACCGAAAGGACGGATGCCGTGTGACGAACTTATTTGATGAAATCAAAAAAAACATTACCGATAAGCAGATAAGAATTGTTTTGCCTGAAGGAACGGACGAGCGTATACTTCAAGCCGCAATTAAATTGCATAACGAAGGAATTGTGACGCCTATTTTAGTGGGTTCACATGATTTGGTGAAAGTAGCAGCGACGCAAGCTGGGATTGATTTGACGGGAATCGAAGTAATCGATCCTGTTTATTTCGAAAAGCTTGATGAACTCATTGAGAAATTCGTGGAACGCCGTAATGGTAAATCTTCGCCAGAACAAGCGCGCATTCAACTGAAAGACGTCAATTCATTTGGCACAATGCTTGTTTACACAGGTTATGCCCATGGCTTGGTAAGTGGTGCAGCGCATACGACAGCTGAAACAGTACGCCCTGCATTGCAAATTATCAAAACAAAACCGGGCGTGTCCAAAACAAGTGGGGCATTTATTATGGTGCGTGGGGACGAGCGTTATATATTTGCGGACTGTGCCATTACGATTGCACCGACAAGTGAAGACTTAGCTGAAATCGCTGTGGAAAGTGCCAAAACGGCGAAAGCGTTCGGAATCGAGCCGAAAGTAGCGATGCTGTCCTTCTCGACAAAAGGGTCTGCCGTTTCACCAGAAACCCAAAAAGTAGTCGAAGCCACGAAGCTCGCGCAAGAAAAAGCACCTTCAGTCATTATTGATGGAGAATTTCAATTTGACGCAGCATTTGTACCTGCTGTTGCGAAGAAGAAAGCACCCGGTTCGAGTATTCAAGGCGATGCGAATGTTTTTGTTTTCCCTTCACTTGAAGCAGGGAATATTGGCTACAAACTAACGGAAAGACTTGGCGGATTTGAAGCGATAGGTCCGATATTACAAGGATTGAATATGCCCGTGAATGACTTGTCTCGTGGCTGTTCGTCTGATGATGTATATAAATTAGTATTAATGACCGCAGCTCAAAGCGTTATGGCAGGGGAATAAAGATGTCTGGGTTTAATGACTTATTTGTAAATAAAGAATGGCGATTTTGGGATCAGTCCATGAGCGGTAGATCGAAATCCGCTCTTGAATCGTTTGCAGCGGACGATATGTTGTGTGAACGAGTTGGAAAAGGCGAATCCCTTCCGACCATCCGAACGTGGGTACACGAAAATACAGTAGTTCTCGGGATACAGGATCACCGCTTACCTCATATAGGAGATGGGCGTGATGTATTGCAGGAACATGGTTTTCAATCCATCGTCCGAAACTCGGGTGGACTTGCCGTTGTGTTAGACAGTGGGGTTCTGAATATCTCGATCGTTGTTTCTGAAAAGAATAATGCAATAGATATCAATGCGGGATATGATATCATGCTCGAATTCGTTCGACATCTGTTTCCGCAAATAGCTGATTCGATAGAGGCATATGAAATTGTAGGTTCATACTGTCCAGGTTCTTATGATTTGAGTGTGGGGGGCAAGAAATTCGCTGGCATTTCACAAAGACGATTACGTCATGGCATAGCGGTTCAAATTTATTTATGTATTGAAGGGAGCGGAGCAGAGCGGGCAGCTTTGATTCGTGACTTTTACGAAGCGGGATTGAAAGGTGAACAAACTAAATTTGTTTATCCGATGATTGTGCCAGAAGTTATGGCTTCGGTCAGCGAAATCATCGGAGAAACTGTCACCGTTCAAGATACAGTCATACATGCGCAACGATTAATGAACCATTTGATGCGAAATGTTCACATGCAATCACTGCAGCCAGACGAAACGGATTTATATATGTACTACTTAACCCGAGTTGTTGAACGCAATCAAAAAATGTTGGCTAAAATAGAGGCATAAGCCTACTAGATATATATGAACGTCCATGACTATTCGCTGTAGTAGTTTTTTTGATGTACTGACTGGAAATAGTAAACGATAGAGTCAACAAAACCGTGAATAGACACTCGATAGAACACTACAAAACAGAAAACCACCAATCAGTTGATTGGTGGTTCTTTCGCTACTAGATTACCATTGCGTTCCATTTGGAATACAGGTGAGATGTTTTCAGCATCATCATTCAAAGTCACTAAACGGCGAGCTCGGTTCATGATGTGAACAAACTGTTCGTAATCTTCGCGTATCGTCGAGTTCTCATTTTCCAATCTCGCGATATCACGTTCTAATTGTTTGATTTTTTCTTGAGAATGAGATAGTAGTGCGCGCCAGCGATGAGATTCGCCTTCGCCAGTGCCATTTTGTTGCAGACGTAACAAGTAGGCGATGACCACGTCAAGTGATAGTGCCGATAACGGAATTTGGACGCGTTCCTGTGGTTGTTCTTCGCTGCCTACGAGAAACAGAGATTGCCCTCTGCGACGGTATTCTTTCCCAAGCACACGCATTTTTTGCTTGCGATCTTTTTTTGCTTCACGCAAGTCTTTCTCGTATTCTCTTCTTACAACTGCATTCCAACGAAATCCACAAGCCGCTGCTGTTCGATTCAAGGCATCTCCTGCTTCTTCAAATGCATTTAATTGCGTACTTCCTTCGCGAACGTGTCGCAGCACGGTTTCTGCCAATAATTCATCATTTTCATCTAACCAAGCATCTTGTCTAATTTTTACCATAAATGTCCCTCCTGAATTGTTAATAGTTTTGCTGTTCTACTTCAAGCTTGTACAAGATTCGCAGGTTTTATTCATTCAACATTTAGATTCACTTGAATCAGTATGGAAAAATAAGATACAATGACCTGTAGACTTCTACTCTCAAAAAGAAAGGGTTGTTGGCAAATGGCAAACGAATTCAGAGTTTGCGATGATTGTCAGGCCGTAAATTTAAAAACATTAATTCCTAAGTTAAAAGAAATCGATCCTAACGCATCGATTGATATTGCGTGTCAGTCTTACTGCGGTCCAGGACGTAAAAAAACATTCGCGTTTGTAAACAACCGACCTGTAGCAGCGCTTTCTGAAGACGAATTAATGGATAAGGTACGCGCCAAGCTAAAGGCATAATCTCGCTACTTCGATTAAAAGTTTAAAAATAGCTATTCATACTTTCGCCGCCTTCCCTGAAGGAGGCTTTTTCTTTATAATAAAAGGTAAATATAAGAGAAGAAATTAATATAAAAGTGTCATTTTGTCTAGCTATATGCGCCAGCTCGCTGGCCCCTATAGGGGGCGGAAAGGCGAAAAATTCGCCTTTCATTCTTCCAGCGCCGGCGTCGAGCTAGAGTTGCGCTTTTCGCTTTTCTAATGAGAAGAGGTGTCCATGTGAGTTATGCAACGCAAAAGTTGGCTGAAGAAAAAGTATTTAAAGACCCGGTACACCGCTACATACATGTCCGCGATCAAGTGATTTGGGATTTGATTGGCGCGAGAGAATTTCAGAGATTGCGACGTATCAAACAACTCGGCACAACGTATCTCGTTTTCCACGGGGCTGAACATAGCCGCTTCAACCACTCACTGGGCGTTTACGAGGTTGTAAGACGCATCATTGACGATATATTTACAGGCCGACCTGAATGGGATGAATCTGAGAGACTGGTGGTTCTTTGTGCAGCACTTCTTCATGATCTCGGTCATGGTCCATTTTCACATGCGTTTGAACATGTGTTTGATCTGGACCATGAGAAATTCACGCAGGCTATTCTACTTGGAGACACTGAAGTAAATGAAATACTAAAACGTGTGGCTCCGGAATTTCCCCAACATGTGTCCGATGTCATTGCCAAAACATACGGCAATAAACAAGCGGTAAGTTTAATTTCAAGCCAGATCGATGCAGATCGCATGGATTATTTACAACGTGATGCGTATTTTACAGGCGTAAGTTACGGGCATTTTGATATGGAGCGTATTTTACGTGTCATGCGCCCGCGCGAAGATCAAGTCGTCATTAAACAAAGCGGCATGCATGCGGTAGAAGATTACATCATGAGTCGCTACCAAATGTACTGGCAAGTGTATTTCCATCCGGTGTCCCGCAGTGCGGAAGTAATTCTAACGAAAGCACTTCACCGTGCCAAAGAACTGAGTGAGAGTGGTTACACTTTTGCGTATGAACCGCGTCATTTCAAGACGTTCTTTGATCAAACATTTTCATTGACTGATTACATTGCACTCGACGAAGGCATTGTTATGACGTACTTCCAGGAATGGGTGCACGAAGAAGATGACATTCTCGCTGATCTATGCGACCGCTTTGTGAATCGTCGTTTATTCCAATACATTGAATTTGACCCGGCAAAGGATTACAGGAAACTGGCTGAACTCGAGAAATTGTTTAATAAAGCGGGCATCAGCCCTGCTTACTATTTGGTATTCGATTCGTCATCAGACTTGCCATATGATTTTTATCGACCAGGTGAGGAGGGCGAACGTGTGCCGATTCATTTATTGATGCCAAACAACGAACTACGTGAGCTATCGAGGTCTTCTGAAATCGTTGAAGCCATTTCAGGCAAACGAAGAACGGATCATAAATTGTATTTCCCCGAAGATTTACTGACAGAAGATACAAAGAAAAAAGCCGTGAAGAAGAAAATTTTAGAGTTGCTTTACGGACAAGCATAGAATAGGAGGTTGCATGAATTGTTAGAGGAACATGCGAAAATTGTCCAGTTCATCACGCTGGCGGGAGAAGTAACGGGGCGTAAGAAGCTCCAAAAAATGGTGTACATTGCGAAGAAAATGAACTTTCCATTCCAGGAAAAATACCAATTCCACATGTATGGGCCTTATTCAGAAGAGCTGACTTTACGTGTAGAGGAATTATGCAATATGGCGTTCTTGTCTGAGAAAAAAGAAGACAAAGGCTCTTACGTGCAATATACGTACGCATGTACCGAAGAAGGAAGTCAGTTTTTATCAACAGTGGATGGCAATCATCCAAAGCTCGATTTATGTATAGAGCGCTTGAATGATAAAAGTTCACGCTTTCTTGAAATGGTCTCAACTTTGTTATACTTCGACCATCTAGAACGCACAGAACAAGTAGAGAAATTGCATGTCGTTAAAGGGAAATTGAATTTTACGGAAACAGAAATTGAAGCGGCGTTTGACTTTATCAAGAATCTTCAAATGTGTATTCAGTAATACATATGAAAACATATAAAAGCAGAGCAATTCACATATGAATTCGCTCTGCTTTTTCTTTTTCTAAAAATGCACCTTTTAATAGGGTTTTATCCTATAATTGTAAAAAATGAAAAGGGGTAATAATATGCAAAGAATTTTTACCAAAAGATTATTATTGAGAGAATGGCAAGAGACCGACTATAAAGATTTATATGAGTATGCAAAAAGTGATTTGGTTGGACCAAACGCAGGTTGGAAACCTCATAAAGATGAGAAAGAAAGCAAAGATATTATTCAAATGTTTATTGCAAGTAAAGATACGTATGCAATAGAACTTATTTCTGAAAATAAGGTGATCGGCGGAATAGGACTTCATGACAGAAAGCCAGATGAACTATTATCACACTTAAGTCAAAAAGAAATAGGATATGTCTTAAATCCTAATTATTGGGGGAATGGATTTGTCCCTGAAGCTGTAAATGGCTTACTTAAATACGGATTTGAAGAATTAAACCTAGATATCATTTGGTGTGGACATTATGATTTCAATCTTAATTCTAAAAGGGTCAATGAGAAATGTGGATTCCAATACAAATTCAATAAAAAATTGATATTGGAAAGGTTAGATGGAAAAGAAGTCACCTGCCTATATTATTGTATTAATAAAACAGACTATGAGGTCGCTTCCCCGATTTGAAACTTATAAAAATAATGAACTTTAATATAAACACTTTGTCCGTTATCCCAAACGTTTGCGTACATAAATTGGCCAATGAAAAAAGCTAATTACATGGTCTAATGTAATCAGCTTAGGTCAATCATAATAAAGTGGGAATCCACATTATTAACTTATTTATCGCTAAACAGCTTTCCAGCTACTGCGTAATGATTTTTTGGCATATCTTCGATAAAGACAACTACGTTTTCAACAGGAGCATTTGTTGTTTCAGCAACAGCAGCGGTTACTTTTTCTACAAGCGCGCGTTTTTGATCGTCTGTGCGACCTTCAAGCATTTTTACAGTTACGTATGGCACTGGAGTTCCTCCTCTTTCACAAAAGTTTATCTATTCGTTATAATAACAGAACGGAGGGGACTAGCGTATGACAAATGAAGAAAAACCAAAACAAAAGCTTGGATTCACAATCATAAAAAATGATCCAACAGATGGTCACGGTGGTTTCGGTGTAGGTTCTTTGACACTTGAACATGTATCACCGGTCATCATTGACGTCGAAGAAAAAACCGCCAAAGTTGAAATTGGTGCCATGCATGCAAGAAGCGATACGGAACGCGGGATCAAATTCACAACGAATCGTGAAGATTCTGAAGGTGGTAAATTATTTTGGCTTGTATGGGTTACCATTGACCACAAAGCAACAGGACCCTACTATGCAGGTGTGACCGGATGTGAAATGGTCATCAACCGTGAAAAGCGCAGAGGATTCAAGATTCTGGCTGACCACGTAAACAAGATGGACAAATCAATGAAACGTCATATCATTGTTGACCAAATGGACGATTCATCTAAGGAAATATTGCGGGACTTTTTACAATCGCATAACCCAGAAATGTGGGCACGTAGTGAAGAAAAACTTCATCATGAATTGAATTCCTAATATTGTCAAACAGTTGTACAAAATGTGACATTTTCATGCACCTCTGTTCAATGGTTGAATATGTCGAAAAAAGCAAGTACACTTGAAACATAGCTGACAAAAAGTGAGCTAGGACAATTGGAAACGCGTCTGTACATGAGCGCCGTGAGACATTTGTGTCAAACCCAAGCCAAATGCCTCATGTTTCTCATGTCAGCGCCAACCAAGAAAAAAGCTTTCTGTTTCATCGGATAATCATTTCCGAGAAAGAGAAAGCTTTTTTATTTGTTTTTATTTGTTTTTAATAGTTATTGGAAAAGCCTTATTGGTCCCCTCGAAAAGTTCATTCGAGGGGTATTTTTGTTGGGGGAAAATGGCTGTAAAGAAATAAACTCTGATTGAAAGGGAATAAACCTTAATCGTCATCATCGTTTCTAAAGAAAGAAAACGGGAACAGTGACCATGGATCGTCGCTATCCATTTCAATAACTTCATCGGCATCCTCATTTGTTTTCACATCTTCCAACAATTGTTTCTGTAGCTTCGGATCGGTACAAAGCCGTTTTGGTATGTCTTCTTTTTTTACATACATTAAGCGCTGTTTCGTACAGGCTGAAACTGCCAGACCGCCAGTTTCGATATCCACAATGACACCGGTCACACCTTTAGGAGGCAAGAATGGTTCGGCGGTTACGCCTTGATGAACTCTCTCCATGTAATCAATCCAAATATTTTTCGTTGCTTGTTTGTCTTCTGCTAGCTGGAGCTGCTTGCCGGCGTCATATCCATTCCAAACACCCGTTGTTAAAGTTGGGGTATATCCAACGAGTACTTGATCGGAAATCGTCGTTCCCGATTTGGCCGCATATGGTCGCGTTTGTTTTCCGCGAATCGACAATCCGGTTGCCGGCGCATAATCGTTGAAAACGGGGTCAAACATGCCGGTCATTAAGTGCGTTAAAATAAACGCATCTTGAGCTGACATGACACGGTCATCATCATCCCGTTCTTTCGGGTCTGCTTCAAAAACGACTTCGCCATGACTGTCTCTAATTGATAGCACGGTCCGAAACGGTTGATCGATGCCGCCATTCGCTATTTTATTAAAAGCGCCAGTCAAGTTTTTCAACGTCACTTCGGACGTGCCGAGTGCCATTGCTGGCGTTTCCTGCACGGAGGTTTCAACTCCTAAGCGCTTTAATAACGATTCAAACGGTTTATAGCCTACCTTCTCAAGTGTTTTTACGGCATATATATTATCTGAAATGGCTATTGCCTGTGCCAATGAAATCGGATGATTCGCAAACTCGCCGTTAACATTTTTAGGCTCGTATTGCGAACGGCCATTGTCATAGGTGAAAATGGTGCGCTCGCTCTCAAGGAATGTCAAAGGGGAGAACCCTTCTTCAAGAGCCGCTGCATATAACAGTGGTTTGATGGTGGATCCAGGTTGGCGTTTTGCCTGAGTCACACGGTTAAATGAACTTTCCGAATAATTGCGCCCACCGATTAATGCCGTTACATAACCTGTTTCAGGTTCCATACTGACAAATCCTACTTCCAGGCTGTCTTTCGGCATCCAGTCAGCGACTACTTCTTCTGCGACTTTTTGATGTTGGGTGTTCAAAGTGGTTTCGATTGTCCAGCCACCTTCAGCGATGGCGCGTCCTTTTTTGGCTAAAATACGATCCGCTTCAGCCCATGCTTCGTCGAGGAAGTAAGGTGCTACCGATTTAGTTCCCTTCCATTCCTCATTTTTCAAAACAATTTGCTCATCACGTGCACGTCGCACGGCTTCTGTTGATACCATTTCCTGTGATTCCATTAAGCCAAGGACTATGTTTTGGCGTTTGTAGGCGTTCTCTTCATTGATCAACGGTGAATAAATACTCGGCCCTTTTGGAATCGAAATGAGCAAAGCTGATTCAGCCAACGTCAGGTCCTTACTTGGCTTGCCAAAATAAAAGCGGCTTGCGGCTTCCACTCCGTACATGCCATGACCGAAGTACACCGTGTTTAAATAACCTTCCAACAATTCATCTTTCTCATAAAAGGTTTCCATACGGTAAGCAAACAGGGCTTCTTTCGCTTTACGAGTCCAAGTTTTATCATGGGTTAAATATAGATTTCGGGCATACTGCTGAGTAATGGTACTCGCGCCCTCCACTTTTTTCATGGCTTTTACATCTTTTAATAAAGCCGTCGCAATTCGTGTGTAATCGAAACCATGATGCTCGTAAAATTCCTGATCTTCAACTGCCAAAATGGCGTCACTTATAAAAGGGGACATCTCCTCTAACTTCACCCAGTAGCGTCTTTGCTCGGCAAAACGGTCCCCGATGGAATGGCCGTTGCGATCTAAAAACACGGTTGCCTGAGGGACGGCAAGAGATGGTGGACCAAGAATTTGTGCATATATACGCAATGCCAAAAGAATAGTGCACAATGCACTGATTGACACAATGGAGTACCAGATAACGGATCGAAGCTTTTGGTGCTTTCGTTTTTTTTGTTGTAAGTCAGCTCGTCGCAATTGCTTTCACTCCGTTCATCCATGCTTTTTAGTAGTATGGTAAATTCATGGGAGGATTAAACGCGTGAATAGAGAAAATGACAAATGCAAAAACGAGTAGTATATCATTTTTAGGCAGCTAAATGATTCAGTTACCAAATCAAAAATAGAACTGTTAAGAAATAATAGTTGCACTTTTGTCAAAAACATCTATACTTTTTCTGTATTTGTTTTTCGGCAGACCGCGTTCACTTTCGCTACATGCCGGGAACGGATCCACTAACCTCGTAAGTAAAGGAGAATGCATTATGGCTGGATTTTGGTTTACAGAAAAACAAACCGAGAACTTTGGCATTACGATGAAGGTGAACCGTACCTTGCATACGGAGCAAACGGATTTCCAATTGCTCGAAATGGCGGAAACGGCTGAATGGGGCAATATGTTATTCCTGGACGGCATGGTAATGACTTCGGAAAAAGACGAATTCGTATACCATGAAATGGTGGCACACGTGCCTTTATTCACACATCCAAACCCAGAGAACGTTTTAGTTGTCGGTGGCGGAGACGGTGGGGTAATTCGTGAAATCATGAAACACCCACAAGTGAAAAAAGCGACACTTGTAGACATCGATGGCAAAGTTATTGAGTACTCGAAAAAATATTTACCAACAATCGCATCAGAATTGGAAAACCCACGTGTCGATGTACAAGTAGGAGACGGTTTCATGCACATTGCTGAATCTGAGAACCAATACGATGTCATCATGGTAGATTCAACAGAACCTGTAGGTCCAGCAGTGAACTTGTTCACAAAAGGCTTCTATGCAGGTATTTCAAAAGCGCTAAAAGAAGATGGAATTTTCGTTGCACAGTCGGACAACCCTTGGTTCACACCAGATTTAATCAAGCAAGTTCAAAAAGACGTGAAAGAAATTTTCCCTATCACTCGTTTATATACGGCAAACATCCCTACGTACCCAAGTGGTCTTTGGTGCTTCACACTTGGATCGAAAAAATACGATCCTTTGACAGTAGAAGATGCACGTTTCCACGAAATCGACACGAAATACTACACGAAAGAATTGCATAAAGCAGCATTCGTGTTACCGAAGTTCGTGAAAGATTTAGCGGGGGAATAATTAATGAGATTTGATGAAGCCTATTCAGGCAATGTGTTTATTAAAAGTCATCCAAATTACGACGAATCACAAGCTGTCATTTACGGCATGCCGATGGACTGGACAGTTTCCTACCGTCCAGGTTCACGATTCGGTCCACAACGTATTCGTGAAGTGTCAATCGGCCTTGAAGAATACAGTCCGTATTTGGATCGTGACCTTGACGAAGTAAATTACTTCGATGCAGGGGATATTCCGTTACCTTTCGGGAACCCGCAAAAAAGTTTGGACGAAATCGAAACGTTCGTGACAAAATTGTTAGCTGACGGAAAAGTTCCAGTCGGAATGGGTGGCGAGCACTTAGTGTCTTGGCCAGTTATGAAAGCTGTCGCTGCAAAGTATCCGGATTTGGCAATCATTCACATGGACGCACATACTGATTTACGTGAATCTTACGAAGGAGAAGCACTTTCACACTCCACACCAATTCGTAAAATCGCCGATCACATCGGTCCAAAAAATGTTTACTCATTCGGTATTCGTTCAGGCATGAAAGAAGAATTTGTCTGGGCAAAAGAAAACGGCATGCACATTTCAAAATTTGAAGTGCTGGAGCCGTTAAAAGAAGTGTTGCCAACATTGGCAGGGCGTCCAGTATACGTAACAATCGACATTGATGTACTTGATCCTGCACACGCACCAGGTACTGGAACAGTCGACTGCGGAGGTATTACATCTCGTGAATTACTGGCGTCTATCCATGCGATTGCAGGTTCAGACGTAAACGTCGTTGGCTTCGACTTAGTGGAAGTAGCGCCAATTTACGATTCATCTGAACAAACTGCAAACACTGCAAGCAAACTCATCCGTGAAATGCTTTTAGGCTGGGTAAAATAAATGCGTAAAGCGCCACTCTAGCTCGACTCCGAAGTTGGAAGCAAAGTTTACTGTGTGCCAAGTAACTGCAGGCACACCGGGAGGCTAAGTTCCTAGCCTCGTGTCGGAGCGCCTTCATGACCCACATCCTGTGGGCCTAAGCGGAGGTGCGACCTGGCGCTTGGAGCTAGACAATAATAAAAGCGTGATGCTCTCATTTCTGAGAAGCATCACGCTTTTTTATTTGTGAAATGAATGACGCGATTACGTCCGTTCGCTTTCGCCTCATACATAGCTGAATCAGCAGCACTATAAAGTTCCTGAATCGTTGAGCCATTATCCGGATAGGAACTGACTCCCACGGATACCGTAATTGAGACTTCCAGGTTATCTGAAACGAGGAATGGGGTGCTTGCCACACAGGAGCGTATGCGTTCACCTAGATAAAGTCCCATTGCAGGAGGGGAATTAGCAATCAATACGGCAAATTGTTCGCCGCCATTTCGTGTGACGTATCCCTCATTTTCCGAAACGAGATCCTTCAGACGCTTGCCAAGTTCCCTTAATATTTCATCGCCCGCTGGATGACCGTAAATATCATTCACTTTTTTGAAAGAATCGATATCGATGGAAATCATGCTGAAAGGCTTGGTTGATTCTGTAATGTAAGAATGTGTCAGCTGATGGAATTTGCGATTATTATAAAGACCAGTCAGATAATCGGTCTCTGATAATAATTCAGTATGACGGATTTTCTTAAAATGCTCGTTTAATTCGATTAAAATGAACAGTACAGTAAAGAATGAAAAGGCGGAATAAATGATATAGTACAGGACTTCGTGAACGTTATTCAATGCTGGATACATGATATAGACGATTAAAAGAGCAGTTTGAGCAGTTGCATAATAAAAATAAAGATGAGCATTTCTAAATGTCATCCTATATTTAAAACTGAACGCCCCAATCACAATTCCCATGAGGATAACGTTCAATCCTGCAAGAATTCCAGTCGTAGTGAATTCCTCCAGGATAAACATCCGTGTCACACCAATAATCAGTCCGCTGATGATAGGAGCAATCGGTCCGCCAAAAATTCCAGAAATCACAATTACTACGTGTCTTGCATCAAGTATAATCAAATCAGACAGATTGACAGCGGATTCCATTAAGATAAAACCAGCCAATCCAGCAATAATTCCAATGATATAAGGATGTGTTTTCGGGAAAGGGAAATTCGATCGCACAACATCTTGGAAGGGCCAATAGGACAAAACCGCGAAAGTGAATAAAATACAAAAGTTAATAAGTAATTCGAAAAGCATGACTTTTCCTCCGTGAGAAATTCTAGCGTTAGTATAACATACCTAAAAAAACGATTAAGTAAATTTTAACAAATTATTACAATATCGATGTCCTTTAAAACGACATTTGAAATAAAGTATATAAATCACTTATAATAAAAAGGTTATAGAAAAGCGTAAAGCGCCGTTTTAGGTCGACGCCGGTGCTGGAAGGTCCGATGCGAAAGTTCACTTTCGCCTGAGGAACTGAAGCTTAGGTGCGGCCTGGCGCTTGAAGCTAGACATAGAAAAGCGTAAAGCGCCGTTTTAGGTCGACGCCGGCGCAGGAAGGTCCGATGCGAAAGTTCACTTTCGCTGAGGAACTGAAGCTTAGGTGCGGCCTGGCGCTTGAAGCTAGACATAGAAAAGCGTAAAGCGCCGTTTTAGGTCGACGCCGGCGCTGGAAGGTTCGATGCGAAAGTTCACTTTCGCCTGAGGAACTGAAGCTTAGGTGCGGCCTGGCGCTTGAAGCTAGACATAGAAAAGCGTAAAAGCATTTCCTTGGTAAGGAAATTAAACAAAATCACAAGGAAGCGGGTGGACTTGTTATGAATACAAAAGTAAAAGTAAGGTTAAAAACGACCATCCGGCAACCTAATGAAGAACCGGAAATCTATGAATTATGGGCAAATGGCACTTTGATTGAAAAAGATGAGACATCCTATTTAAAATATGCGGAAGTTCAAGATGACAAAGATGTGAACACCACTGTCAAAATGGGTGAAACCGAAGCCCTGGTACTGCGAAGCGGCGGAATTAATATGCGTCTCCCTTTTATTAAGGACTCAGAGCAGACAGGCAGTTACGATAGCGAATATGGCATGTTGATGGTGACAACCAATACACGGCAGATGACGTTTGAGCAAAATGAACACGACGGCCATTTTGTCGTTCAATATGATTTAGACGTGAGCGGGCAACCCGTTGGCGAATACACACTTGAATTTCATTACACGGAGGGATCGCAATGAACGCAGTAGAACAAGTTCAACAATCCATTAAAGAAGCATTACAGAAAGCTATATTGAAAGCCGAATTAACTGATTCAGAAGGAATGCCTGGCATTCATTTGGAATCCCCACGTGATAAAGCGAATGGTGATTACGCTACAAACATTGCGATGCAGCTGACGAAGCTTGCGAAGAAGCCACCTCGTGCTATTGCTGAAGCTATTTTGGAAAACCTTGATACAACTGGCACAGTTATCGAGAAAATCGAAATTGCCGGTCCAGGATTTATTAACATCTCAATTCGCAAAGATTACTTGGCGGACGTGGTGAAAGCTGTCTTGGAACAAGGTGCTGATTATGGCCGTTCAAAAGCTGGCGCTGGTGAAAAAATTCAAGTGGAGTTCGTTTCGGCGAATCCAACAGGTGATTTGCATTTAGGGCATGCCCGTGGTGCATCAGTCGGAGATTCATTATGTAATGTATTGGATTTTGCAGGCTATGACGTGTCACGTGAATACTATATCAATGACGCCGGGAACCAAATCAACAACTTGGCACATTCATTGGAAGCGCGCTACAAGCAAGCATTGGGTCAAGATGCTGACATGCCTGAAGATGGCTATCACGGTCAAGATATCATTGATATCGCAAAAGAGATGGCAAGCGAGCATGGCGATGCATTGCTTCAGATGTCTGCTGAAGAACGCTTTGCATTCTTCCGTTCACATGGTCTAAAAGTGGAACTTGCAAAACTTCAAAAAGATTTAGCTGATTTCCGTGTTAACTTTGATGAGTGGTATTCAGAAACTTCTCTATACGAAAACGGCAAGATTGAAGTCGCTTTGGATAAATTACGTGCGAATGGTCACGTATTTGAAGAAGAAGGCGCAACTTGGTTCCGTTCGACAACATTTGGCGATGACAAAGACCGCGTGCTGATTAAAAACGACGGTTCATTCACTTACTTAACACCTGATGTTGCATATCATGAAGACAAAATTGCACGCGGTTTTGATAAATTAATCAACATTTGGGGAGCGGACCACCATGGTTACATCCCACGTATGAAAGCGGCAATCCAAGCACTTGGATATGATCGCGATACGCTTGAAGTAAGCATTATTCAAATGGTTCAATTGTATAAAGACGGCGAAAAAATGAAGATGAGTAAACGTACTGGTAAAGCCGTCACGATGCGTGAACTTGTTGAAGAAGTTGGTTTGGATGCTGTTCGTTACTTCTTCGCGATGCGTTCTGGCGATTCACATATGGACTTCGATTTAGATTTAGCTGTCTCACAATCAAATGAAAATCCTGTGTATTATGCACAGTATGCACACGCGCGTATCAGCTCGATTTTACGTTCTGCTGAAGAGCAAGGATTCAGTGCTTCGGATGCTCAATTGGATTTATTGCAAGCTGAAAAAGAAATAGATGTTCTGAAGAAAATGGGTGACTTCCCGCAAGTTGTGGCTGATGCAGCGAAAATCCGCTCACCACACCGCGTTGCGACATACATCCAAGAACTTGCAGCAACCTTCCATAGTTTCTACAATGCAGAAAAAGTATTGGATGCAACGAACGAAGACATGACACGTGCACGTCTTGCCCTTATTACGGCAGTCCGCACAACTATCGCAAATGCCCTACGTCTGATTGGTGTAAGCGCACCTGAAAAAATGTAATTTTAATAACCAAAGCCATTTCACTCGAAAGATGTGGAATGGCTTTTTTGGTGCCCGGCACCGCATGCAAATTTAACGAAATTCAGATAAGTGAATGCGAAATCTAGATAAACGTATTCGAATTCGAGATAAAGCCTCATGAAATGCAGATAACGCAACTTGAATTCCAGATTTCCACCCTCGAAATGGAGAAATCTTCAATTTCACGCAATCCGAGTCACCCACAAAAACCTTCTCGACACCCATCAGAAATCCTGTATAATGAAAAATGAATTACATAGCCCCAACACGAAGGTGCTCTGCTTCAATCGCAGAGTTAAAAGGGAAGTCGGTTCAAATCCGACGCGGTCCCGCCACTGTATGTGAGAGGAAGCGCATCAAGTCACTGAAGCAAACTTAGCTTTGGGAAGACGCGCCAACCACTGATCACAAGCCAGGAGACCTGCCTACGTGCGCAACACCCGCAACCCTACGAGGATAGGAATGGTGTGAATCAGCTCGTGCTCATTTTAGCAAAAGCCTAAATTCAACCAACCATCTTCCGACAAAAAGCGGAGGATTTTTTTGTGTCCAAAAACATAAACATAAACATCAAGGAGGAAATCAACAATGAAAAAGATTTGGCAATTATGGCTCGCAACTGCGCTTGCAGCGATATTATTAACAGCATGTGGGCAGGAAGAAGCAAAACCTGCAGACAGCAAAACACAAGAGACAGAAGTTGGACAAGAGGCTTCCCAATTTCCTCTAACAATTAAGGATGTCACTGATAATGAAATCACATTGGAAGAAGCACCAAAAGCAATCGTTTCAATGATTCCAAGCAATACAGAAATTTTGTATGCTCTTGGCTTAGAAGAAGAAGTAGTGGGAGTTTCGGATTACGATAACTACCCAGAAGAAGTTGCTTCTAAAGAAAAAATTGGTGGACAAGAATTTAATGTAGAAAAAATTATTTCTTTAAATCCAGATTTAGTACTTGCACATGAATCAGGTCTCGGAGTAGGTGAGGCTGGAATTAAACAATTGCGTGATGCAGGGTTAAACGTGTATGTTGTGAAATCTGCAGTAAGTTTTGATGAAGTGTATGACACGATGGCTACTATTGGCCAAGCGACAGGTAAGATTAAAGAAGCTGAAGAAATGGTACAAACAATGAAGGATGAAGTAGCAACGATTCAAGAAAAGGCTTCAACCATTGAAACGAAGAAAAAAGTATTTGCGGAAATATCTCCAGCTCCAGAAATTTATACAGCAGGTAAAAACACATTTATGAACGAAATGATCGAAATATTGAACGCAGAAAATATTGCATCAGATCTAGAAGGTTGGATCATGATGGACCCTGAAGAAATTGTAAAGCGTAATCCGGATGTAATATTAACAACTTACGGAAACTATGTACCAGATGCAGCGGAGCAAGTTTTGGCTCGTGAAGGTTTTGGTACAGTTACAGCTGTGAAAAACAAGGCAGTAATGGATGTGGATGGTGATACGACAAGTCGTCAAGGTCCTCGTTTAACAGAAGGCTTATTAGAATTGGCAAAAGCAATTCATCCTGAGGTCTTCAGTGAATAAAACCTGGTTTGCCTATGTAGCTTCTGTATTCGTACTGATTGCTGCTGTGCTGGTTGGGGTAACGGCTGGATCGGTTTCGATTCCTGTGCAAGTCTTGTGGAATCCTGACATGGATGAAGCTGCATCAAACATACTTTGGAATATTCGCATACCTCGTGTTGTGCTAGCTGGTTTAGTTGGTGCATCACTTGCTATAGCGGGAGCAGCTTTCCAAGGATTGTTGAAAAATCCATTAGCGGATCCATATACGTTAGGAGTGTCGTCCGGTGCCTCAGTTGGCGCCGTGGTGACACTCTTTTTCGGAATTTCTGTACCCTTTCTAGGCTTGTTCACATTGCCAGTTTTCAGTATGCTCGGTGCTTTTTTAACTATGGTTACTGTTATGAGTTTTGCCAAGCTCATAGACCGCGCGATGAAGATGGAAACGATCATTCTCACAGGAATAATATTTAGTGCATTTTTGGGATCTGTCATCTCTCTTATGATTTCACTTTCAGGTGAAGAGCTCCGTCAAATTATTGGCTGGTTGCTTGGTAGTGTGTCAATGCGAGGTTGGCCCTATGTCACAATGGCATTACCGTTTATGACGATCGGTTTTTTACTATTATGGCTAAATCGACGCGAGCTTAATGCATTAGTTTTTGGCGAGGAACGTGCCATGCATTTAGGTGTAAATGTGAAACGACGTAAAATGATGATTTTAACAGGAGGTTCGATTTTAACTGGTGCTGCGGTATCGGTTTCTGGAACCATTGGCTTTGTTGGTCTCGTCGTTCCACATATGACACGTATGTTGTGGGGATCGGATCATCGTCATGTATTACCCTTATCATTTATAAATGGTGCTTCATTACTCATTATTTGTGACTTAGTGTCGCGAACCATAATTTCACCGTCTGAGCTACCAATAGGCGTAATTACAGCCTTCATTGGTGCACCAGTGTTTGCGTTTATTTTTTGGAAACAACGAAGAAAGGTGGGTGCGTAATCATGCTAAAAGTCGAAGGATTAACAGGTGGTTATCACGACTCACCGGTTGTAAAAGACGTGTCTTTTCATGTTGTTAAAGGGGAAGTTCTTGGGATATTAGGTCCAAATGGGAGTGGAAAGTCGACCTTACTGAAAATCATTAGTGGTGTACTTCCTTTGAAAGCAGGTACGGTCAAATTAGGTAGCAAACCAATCGAAACATATACTACAAAAGAACTCGCTAAGCATATGGCTGTGTTACCTCAATTACACGCAAATGCTTTTTCATATACAGTGCGAGACACGATTTCTCTGGGGAGATACCCTCATCAAAGTGGATTCTTTTCATCTTGGTCTGAGAAAGACGAGCAAGCAATTCAAGATGCAATGCAGCTAACCGACGTGAAAATGTATGAGCATGTCTATCTCGATCAGCTTTCTGGAGGAGAACAACAACGTGTTTTTGTGGCGCAAGCACTTGCACAGCAAGCAAAAGTGTTATTACTGGATGAGCCAACAAACCATTTAGACATTGCACATCAACAACAATTGTTGGACACGATTAGAATGCAAGCCACTAAGAATGGATTAACAATCATCTCAGTATTTCATGACATAAATTTAGCTTCCTTGTATTGCGATCGGTTGTTATTAATGGAAGATGGCGAAGTGAAAATAATTGGTGAACCGCATGCGGTACTAAAACAAAAACAGCTAGAAAGTGTCTACAAAGCTCGGGTAAGAAGCCACCCACATCCAGAACAACCGAAACCACAAATTACATTATTGCCAAATTTGAGTGAATTGCAGGAAGAGCACATCATTAAGAAAGACCATTTTGCTGTGTCAAATGAGTATGTGGTCATGCAAGCAAACTTCCCATTAAAAACAGTATCATCAGCAGTTGTAAATCCGGGGTTTGGTTGGTACCGTACGTTTGTTAATCGTCATGTGAAAGCTGATTATGAATGTGACGATAGCACAAACGAGATGTTTGATTATCTGCAAGCACAAGGATTTCCGACAACAGATACAGTGGGAATGATGACGGCTGTTCAAACGAAACATGTGGTCATTGAAGAGTATGGTGGAACTTTTGGATCCATTATCATTGCCGTTACAGCGGGCGTAGGAAATGCAGTGGATGTGTCAAAAGCATTTGACCGCGAAGACGAACTTTATGTAGGTACGATTAATACCTGGATAATTGTCAATGGGAAATTATCTGACGAAGCATTCATTCAAGCTATGATTACAGCGACAGAAGCAAAAACAAAAGCTCTTCAAAACGAAGATGTAAGAGACTCTATAACAAATACACTTGCAACTGGAACCTCCACGGACAGTTTACTTATAGCGGCTACCCAAAAAGGGGATCTTTTACCGTATGCTGGACCTATTACAGAGCTAGGGAAATGCATTGGGCGAGGCGTTTTTGAGTGTACTACACTAGCTATCAAACGTTATAAAGTAGCGAAAGGACTTTAAGTATGTCTGCTCATATCATCGCGCTTACTTTCGGCTTACTCCTTGATCGAATAATAGGTGATCCACCCAATTGGACACACCCGGTTCGATGGATTGGTAGATTAATAACAAATTTAACTACTTTGTTGAATAAAGGCCGTCATCGAAAAATCAAAGGAATAATCCTTTTGATATCGGTTGTTGCGGTTACATTCGCTAGCGTATTTGCCTTGGTGTTCACAGCATACAAGATTCACTTTGTTTTTGGCATCGTTGTTGAAAGTATTTTGTGTGCAATAGGGTTTGCCCAAAAAAGCTTGAAAGACGCCGCGATGTCCGTTTATCAACCACTAGTTAATGGTGACTTGAAAGAAGCTAGAATGAAACTATCATGGATTGTCGGTCGCGATACTGAAAAGTTATCTGAATCAGAAATTACACGAGCTGTGGTAGAAACTGTCTCAGAAAATACAAGTGACGGGATAACAGCTCCACTTTTCTTCGCATTTCTTTTCGGGGCACCTGGGCTTTGGTTATATAAAGCAGTGAATACCTTAGATTCGATGGTGGGTCACGAAAATGAGAAGTTTCAAGACTTTGGTTATGCTTCTGCCAAAATGGATGATGTGTTGAACTATATCCCGAGCAGAGTCACAGGCTATATCATTCTTACATGGACAAAAAATTTTAGTAAACAAACCCTTCGCACTCGATTAGCTAATTGGTGGAAAGATGCCAAAAAGCATCCAAGCCCAAATAGTGGGTACTTGGAAGCTGCGACTGCCTATCAACTTGGCGTGCAACTGGGAGGTCTTAATATGTATAAAGGAATTCCTTCTAACCGTCCACGTATGGGAATTTCAGAAAACCCGCTTCGAGCAATTCATATTTTATATACAATCCGTCAAATGCATATCGCTATATTTCTGTTTTGGATAATGATGATGGTTATCGGGGGTGTTTTAAGTGGCATTACCTAACCATGGTGCAAATCCACATCATCTATATAAAAGTTTGGGAATTAATCCTCCCGAACGAATGATAGACTTTAGTGAAAACGTCAATCCATTCGGTCCCCCTACCTCAATACAAACTGACTGGTACAAATTCCAACCGTTTATGATGGGGTATCCAGATCCACTTGGTGAACCTTTTCGAACAGCAATCGCTGAGTATCACAACATCTCGCCTTACTCCATTTTCGTTGCAAATGGAGCCGCAGAAATATTTTCATTGCTTGCACAAAGGTACAGAGGCAAACGAGCGATAATCGTTCACCCAACTTTCTCTGAATATGAAACGACTTTAAGAGCACGCGAAGTGGAAATTGTGAACTTGCACATGACTGATATCATTACGGGTGAATACCCGATTGATGAAATGAAAATGCATATGCAACAAGCCGAAGTCCTATACTTATGTACACCGAATAACCCAACTGGCACATTGCTAAAACGCAAAGTGTTAGTGGATTTAGTAGAATACGCGAAAAAAGTAAACTGTGACATCGTATTGGACGAAGCCTTCATTGATTTCATTTCAGAACAATCATCATTAATTTCTGACATAAATTTTAGTCATTTGATTATTGTTCGCTCAATGACAAAAATGTACGCAATGCCTGGTCTAAGGCTAGGATACATGGCAGCAGCCCCTTCCATAGTCAAAGAAATTCGACAACTGGCACCACATTGGAATGTAAATAGGATAGCAACTGAAATTGGCTCTCTCGTATTAAAAGATGAAGAGTTCCGGCAGAAAACAATTCTTCATAGCAAAAACATGCTGCTCGACATGAGTGCTTTTCTAAAAGCAAAAGGTTGCGAAGTAACACAATCACAAGCCAACTTTTTATTGTTTAAGTTACAACAACCAGACAGTGAATTTTTCCAATACTTTTTAAGACAAGGGTTGGTTTTAAGACATACCGAGAATTTTCAAGGACTTGACGGTCAATGGTACAGAATTGGTATGAAGACCGCAGAAGATATGGAAATCCTTAAAAAGGAGTTAACAGTATGGTTCGAGGCACGCTAACATTTATCTCTGGCGGTGTACGAAGTGGAAAAACGGGTTTTGCTGAAGAATGGCTAATGAATCAATCTTGTTCGCGACTAATCTATCTCGCGACGGGCGTTGCCAACGACAGTGAAATGGAACAACGAATCAAACGACATCAACAGGATCGAAAAGACTATAAAAACAACTGGCTGACGATTGAACAACCTCGTCAAATAGAAGAAGTTCTGCCATCCATCCAACCTGGTGATGGGGTTCTGATTGACTGCATCACTACGTGGTTAGCTAATGAATTGTACGAAGGATGGGCAATGGATGACCCATGCTTTAAACGTGAAAACTGCATGCATGAAAAAGAGAGACGTTTCCATGAAACGATTAGTTCGTTGCTGAAAAACGGGACAACCGTAGTCGTCATTTCTAATGAAGTATTAGATGAGCCTATTTCGAAAATTCCAGATGTAGTAATCTATCAGCAATGGCTGGGAATGCTCCACCAGTGGCTCGTCAAAGAGAGTGATTATGCATATGAACTTACATATGGACTAGCAAAGAAGTGGAAGTAAGGGGGAATACATATGCACGGTATTATGATACAAGGGACAGCTTCTAACGTCGGAAAGAGCATGATCTGTACAGCACTTTGCCGGTTATTTGCAAATGAGGGTTTTCATGTAGCACCATTTAAATCTCAAAATATGTCGACCTTTTCTACAAAAATAGGTAATGGATTAGAAATCAGTACCGCTCAATTTGCACAGGCAGAAGCGGCGAAAGTTCAACCTCTTCCACAAATGAACCCTATTTTATTAAAGCCCTCTGGACATATGTCTTCTGAAGTATGGTTGTTAGGTGAAAAAGTGGAGGAAATGTCCGGGGTAGCGTATCGTGAATCTTTTTATGATCATGGTTTGACAGTTATCAAACAATCGCTTTCGTTTGTGAGTGAGCACTATGATGTAGTTGTGTTAGAAGGAGCTGGAAGTCCAGTAGAAGTAAACTTAACTGACCGAGAACTTGTCAATATGAAAATTGCTGATTTAGCGGATGTGCCAGTATTGCTTGTTGCTGATATTGAACGTGGTGGAGTTTTTGCAACAATCGTTGGGACTCTGGAATTATTGTCTTCAAATCATCGGGATCGAGTAAAGGGGATCATTATTAATAAGTTTCGTGGAGATAAGGAATTGTTTCAGGAGGGCGTATCATTTATTGAGTCCTACACAGGAATTCCAGTTCTCGGCGTTATTCCATTTATGGATAACCACGAAATTGAAGAGGAAGATTCTTATATTACTCAACATGATTCAATTTCAAACAAGTCTGGTGAAGATAAATATGATGAATGGGCTCTTCATGTTGCATCCCATTTAGATTGGGAAAAAATAAAGAATATGGTGAAGCTACCATGATACGCGGGGTATTGCTTGCTCTACAATTTTTTACCATTATCCCAATTAATAAAGAACTGAATATGAATCGGAAATCAGTAACGATGATGTTTGCCACTCTCCCCTGGATAGGGGGGGCATTCGGGCTGATCACTTCAATTGTTTGGTTGTATCTTGATGTAAGTCCTCTTTTTTTAGCATTTACCATCGTGTTAATCGGTATTGTGCTTTCAGGTGGACTGCATCTGGATGGATTTGCTGATACGAGTGATGCCTTTTTTTCTTATCGTAACCAAGATAAACGCCATGAAATATTAGACGATCCACGGATTGGTGCTTTTGGCACAATGGCTTTACTATTCCTTATTGTGGGAAAAATCGTTTTGCTTGCAGAGATAATTACGCAAAACGGGATGAAGTGGGAGTGGTTAGTGGTTAACCCGTTTTTAGCGAGAGCAACAATGGTTTACTACTTTCTCATTACACCTGAAGCAAAGGATAAAGGATTGGCAGCTTTCTTTAAAAAACGTTATGACCACAGAATGTTACTCACAGCGACATTCATTTCAATTGCTATAGGCCTTGGATTTATCGTTATTGTCGGTGTGGAAATGTTATTTGCCATCACCACACTTGTTGCTCTGTTAATTTGTGCACATGCATATAAACTTTGGACGAAAAAACATTTCGGAGGAGTCACGGGAGATGTCTCAGGTGCTTTCGTTGAAGGGATGGAAGTGATATTATGGCTGTTGATTTTCGTCTTACTTTAATACGGCATCTGCCGACCTTAGCGAATGTTGAAAGACGCTACATCGGTTGGAGTGACGAATCAATTAACCAGTTGTCATATGTAGATATTCAAGGGATTTTGTCCCCGGAGATTATTTACGGAAGTGACCTAATACGGTGCCATCAAACAGCTTCCATTTTTTATCCTAAATCATCCTACCAAAGTTCACCAGCTTTTCGTGAGATGTCCTTTGGTGACTGGGAGCTAAAGACTTATGAGGACTTAAAGGAAGATGCCAACTATCAAAAGTGGGTGTCTAATCCAGATGAAATATCCCCTCCAAACGGTGAGTTTTTACACCAGATGGCTACACGCGTTCTAATTGGTCTAAAAAGTATTCCTTGCAATCATCCAGTTGTAGTAACACATGGTGGACCTATTCGTATTGTGCTCCATAAGTTTGCACCAGATGTGCGTGATTTTTGGTCAAGGGATGTCAAACACGGGGACAAATGGACATTACACTGGGACAGTCGTAAGAGCTTTGAGGAGGAAAGAAGATGCAAGTCTATATCGGTGGAGCGAATAACGGCAAGCGAGCGTATGTCAGACAACTAGTAGTTGAACAAGAAGTGCAATGGATTGAATGTGCAGATAATAAGGACTTGCCAAAAGCGAACGCTCAGACAATCGTTCTTGCTGGGGTGGAAGCTTTTGTTGAGCATCATATAAACAGTCCAGAAGAACGGGTCATTCAAGATTTCATGAAAACATTAAATACATATCGCGCACAAAGTGATGTCATATTGATTGTGACAGAAAACGGACGTGGAATAGTACCAATCGAAGCCGAAACACGTGAACTTCGAGATCGATTTGGCAGGTTATGCCAACAGATTTTCAAAGAAGCAACAAACGTTACACGTATTTGGTATGGCTTAACTGAATCATTAAAATAGCACTTCAAATCACTTCAAGGGGGACAATCAAGTTGAGAATATATACACGAACTGGAGACAAAGGACAAACAAGTTTAATTGGGGCACGCGCAGATAAAGATGATCCACGAGTTGAAACTTATGGAACAATTGATGAAGTGAATTCGTTTATTGGCAAAGCAATGACAGAACTAGATCCAACCATTTTCACGGACTTGCTTACAGACTTAGAAGCAATTCAAAATGAATTATTCGATTGTGGCGGAGATTTAGCAAACGTCAAGCCAAATCGGACATATAAAATGACAGAAGAGCCAGTAGAAGTATTAGAGAAACGAATTGATGAACTAATGGAAGAACCGCCAATGCTCGAACGATTTATTTTACCAGGAGGATCACCAGCTGCCGCAACTCTGCATATCGCGAGAACTGTAACACGTCGTGCTGAAAGACAAATGGTGACCTTGATGAAAGTAGAAGAAGACATACCTACTGTAGTGCAACGTTATTTGAATCGCTTGTCAGACTATTTGTTTGCTGCTTCACGAGTAGCCAACTCGCGGGTCAACGTACCAGACAACGAATACGTGCGTTCTGCAAAAGTTTTTAGAAATGGTGGACGAGCGAAAAAAGTGGAGGAATAATCGATGAATGTTCGTTTAATAACAGTAACCGCTATGGTTGCAACTTTATGTGCGATTGGTGCGCTCGTCAAATTACCTGTGGGAATCGGTTCGGCAGCTTTAGACGCAGTGCCTGCGTTAGTTTCCATTGCAATTTTACCACCTGTATTTTCAGGAATAGCGGCATCGGTCGGTCATTTAGTGTCTGCTTTATCAATAGGAATGCCATTAGGACCATTTCATGCATTAATTGCAGTAGAAATGTTTGGGATACTGTGGATTTTTGCAGTACTTCATCAAAAAGGATGGATTAGATGGAAATGGCTTTTTTTCATTTTAGCTAATAGCGTAATTGCTCCGCTACCATTTTACTTTTTGATTAGTCCTGCTTTTTTCTATGGAGCTGTGCCATCATTATTACTTGCTTCATGTTTAAATGCAGTCATTGCATTTTTATTAGAACCAGTAATGAAGCGACTATTTCAGAGAGTCGTTGTTAAATGAGAAATGCGCTGAAATTGGCTAACGGATTTGTCGTTACAACTGATAACTCTGGAGGTATAGGTGAAAAACAAGCCGATCTTGTATTTGCACCAAATGATGTCGTCAGTTATTTTGCAGCTCGTGTAGCATTACTCGAACAGTGGGCTGCAAATGCCCAAGTGGAATCTGTAATTATCCACAACTTTTCAGGTGAAGCTGCATGGCAAGGTTATGTTCAAGGTGTTAATCGAATCCTGAAAGACTTAGATTTAGAGCGTATTTTAGTAACAGGCAGTAGTGAAACTAATATGGACCTTTTACAATCCGCTATGTCAGTTACAATGATTGGTCATTGCAGAGAAGTTTTTAAGAGTGATGTTACTTGGTTTATTTATGGCCAACCCTTTGTGGGTAATGAAGTACTTGAGAATTCTAAAGTCATAGCTGACTTGAAAAAAGTGAAGTTAGCAATAGATGGTGGTTTTGTGACGTCTATCTGGCCAGTCGGATCAAAAGGGATTCAGGAAGAGGTCAGGATTCTGTTTGCAAATGATAAACTATTTGTTCATTCGGATGTGGATGTCGAAAAGTCAGCTGGACCTTGTACTGTCGTTTTAGTTGGTGTCAAAAAAGAATCAATCGAGCGAGCATCAATTCATTTTGGTAATGAATTGAGAGAATTAACGATAAATCATTAATCCTTCAGACACAGCTGAAGGATTTTTTTCTTTCCAGTTTTTAGTAAAAGGAAGCTAAGATATAGCTACTTAGTATGTTCTGCTAATGAATGGTGACACCTCATTTTTAGATTTGGAGGATATTCATTTCACTGAAAACTTCTAATATTTCCTATTGACTGAATGCTCATTCAGTTTTAAACTATAACTTAACATCGACAATAATCCATCAATCTACTAAACTATGTCATTAGAAAGATTAACTATTGTTTAACAAAGGGAAGGGGAGAGAGCGATGAACCCGTTATTAATTGCAAACTGGTTTTTATTCTTAGTTGTAACCGCTTACGCAGTTGGTCTTTTTACTTATTTGCTGAAGACACGCTATGAATACATCAAACTCGGCAAGAAAGAGGAGTTTGAAGATAACTTCAAAGAGCGTATGCGAAAAATTATGGTCAATGTATTTGGTCAAAAGAAATTATTGAAGGATAAGAAAAGCGGAATCATCCATGTGATGTTCTTCTACGGATTTCTTCTTGTACAATTTGGGGCAATCGATTTCATCTGGAAAGGCTTGAAGCCTGGGTCACATTTACCTTTAGGGCCATTGTATCCTGCATTCACATTCTTCCAGGAAGTCGTCACACTGATGATTCTTGTTGCGGTCGTGTGGGCATTCTACCGTCGCTACATAGAAAAATTGGTGCGTTTGAAACGTGGATGGAAATCAGGACTAGTTCTTATATTCATCGGCGGTTTGATGGTTTCCGTATTAGTCGGAAACGGCATGGGAATGATCTGGCATGATCACGCAGCGACATGGGCGGAGCCAGTTGCATCTTCTATCGCAACGATTTTTGGATTCCTGCCTGAAACAGCAGCCATTACGATTTTCTATATCATGTGGTGGGTTCATTTGCTATTCCTGCTTACATTCTTAGTGTACGTGCCTCAATCGAAGCATTTCCACTTGATTACAGGACCTGCAAATACGTACTTCAACCGTACGGATAACGTCGGAAAACTTCGTCCAATTAATTTTGAAGAAGCTGAAGATGAAGAATCGGAAGAAGAAGCGTCATTCGGTGTTGGTAAAATTCAAGATTTATCACAAAAGCAATTGATCGACTTATATGCTTGTGTAGAATGTGGACGTTGTACGAATATGTGTCCAGCTACAGGAACAGGCAAAATGCTGTCACCGATGGACTTAATTACAAAACTACGTAACCATTTAACAAATACAGGTGCTGTATTGACGCAACAAAAACCATGGGTTCCTGCAATGGCCTTCGCCAATACGCAAGGAAATCAATTGGCAGTGGCAGCTCGTGTGGATGGAGCAGTCATCGAAGATATTTATAACCCAGCATTAATCGGGGACGTTATTACAGAAGAAGAGCTTTGGGCGTGTACTACTTGTCGTAACTGTGAAGACCAATGTCCAGTAATGATCGAACACGTATCCCACATCATCGACCTTCGCCGTTACTTAGTCATGACAGAAGGACGTATGGACGGAGATGCTCAACGTGCGATGACAAACATCGAACGCCAAGGAAATCCTTGGGGGCTTAACCGTAAAGAAAAAGAAAACTGGCGTGACGCACGTCCAGACGTGCACATTCCAACAGTGAAAGAAGTTTCTAAAGCTGGTGAAGAATTTGAATACTTGTTCTGGGTGGGCTCGATGGGTTCATTTGACAACCGTTCACAAAAAATCGCCTTGGCCTTCGCTCGTTTAATGAACGAAGCAGGCGTGAAATTCGCTATTCTAGGAAACAAAGAAAAGAACTCTGGCGATACACCACGTCGTTTAGGAAATGAATTCCTATTCCAGGAACTTGCCGGATCAAATATTTCCGAGTTCGAAAAAGCAGGCGTAACGAAGATTGTCACAATCGATCCGCATGCATACAATATCTTTAAAAACGAATACCCAGACTTCGGATGGAATGGAGAAGTCCTTCACCATACCGAAATGCTGTTTGACCTTGTACAACAAGGTCGCTTGAAACCGCAGCATACAATCAATGAAACCATCACGTTCCATGATTCATGTTACTTAGGACGTTACAACGACGTATACGATCCACCACGTGAAATCCTGCGAGCAATCCCAGGCGTCAAACTTGTGGAAATGGAACGTAACCGCGAAACAGGCATGTGCTGTGGAGCTGGAGGCGGCATGATGTGGATGGAAGAACATGTAGGGAACCGTGTGAACGTAGCACGTACAGAGCAAGCACTTGCCGTCAACCCAACCATGATTTCATCCGGATGTCCTTACTGCTTAACAATGCTATCCGATGGAACGAAAGCTAAAGAAGTAGAAGAAACAGTAGGCACATACGACATCGCAGAATTACTAGAACGTTCTGTACTCGGAGACTACATGCCTCCAGTAGAAGTGGAAGAAGAAGAACCAATCCTTCAATAGATTGATAAATTAGTAAATATTCGATACAATAAAATCAAATCAAAGAGGGAGTCGTAGCACTCCCTTTTCGTTTGAAGTAAAGTCGAGCGAGCGTTCAGTCAATAAAAAACTCGAAGAGTTTTTTATTTGCGACGAGTAACCGCAGGAGCAAATAGTTTCTGCGACGAGTAACCGCAGGAGCAAATAGTTTCTGCGACGAGTAACCGCAGGAGCAAATGGTTACTGCGACAATACCAGAAAAAGCCGAATGGATAGAAACCGATCGCGAACGGTCATAAACACTCCGTGAGTGATCAAAAAATCATCACGAGTGGACGAAAACACTCACCGAATGGACAGAAACTCATCACGAGTGGACGAAACCAAAAATAACCAACAGATCCACATAATAAATTGTCGCAATTCTTTAAAAAAACAAAACTGTAAGCGTATACATTCAAAGGAGGCAACAATCATGACAAAAACAGTTATTTTAGATGGCGCACGTACAGCATTCGGGAAAATGGGAGGTGCACTCTCTTCACTTACTGCAAGCGATTTAGGTGGAGTAGCCATCAAAGAAGCATTGAACCGTGCAGGCGTTGCACCAGAATCAGTGGATGAAGTCATCATGGGTACGGTTTTGCAAGCTGGGCAAGGGCAAATTCCTTCTCGTCAGGCAGCTACAAAAGCAGGCCTTCCTTGGAGCGTTAAAACAGAAACAATCAACAAAGTGTGTGCATCAGGTATGCGCGCAGTAACGTTAGCAGATCAATTAATCCGTTTAGGTGAAGAAGAAACAATCGTTGCAGGCGGCATGGAATCCATGTCAAACGCTCCGTATTATTTGCCTAAAGGTCGATTCGGGTTACGCATGGGCGATGCACAAATGATAGACGGCATGATTTATGACGGACTTTCATGTTCATTCAACCCGAAACGTGTACACATGGGCACCTACGGCAATACAACAGCTGAGCAATTCGCGTTGTCTCGCGAAGCGCAAGATGCATGGTCATTCCGCAGTCATGATTTAGCGTTGAAAGCAATCGACAACGGAACCTTCGCTGAAGAAATTACGCCAGTGGAAGTTCCACAACGTAAAGGTGACACATTGAAAATTGAACAAGACGAAGCACCCCGTCGTGATACATCAGTCGAATCTTTATCAAAATTAAGACCGGTATTTGGCAAAGAGGGTAGCATCACAGCAGGTAACGCACCTGGTGTAAATGATGGAGCTGCGGCACTTGTGTTGATGAGCGAAGATAAAGCGAAGGCAGAAGGCAAGACACCTCTTGCTTATGTCATCGGTCACGCGGAAGTTGCAATTGAGCCAGAAAACTTCCCACAAACACCGGGTCTTGTTATCAATGCAATCTTAGAAAAAACAGGCAAAACATTAGAAGACATCGACTTGTTCGAAATCAACGAAGCATTTGCAGCAGTAGCTTTGGCATCTGCACAAATCGCGAACCTGGATGAAACGAAAGTCAATGTAAATGGTGGAGCAGTAGCACTTGGACACCCAATCGGAGCGAGTGGAGCTCGTATTATCTTAACTTTGGCTTACGAGTTGAAACGCCGCGGTGGCGGAATCGGAATCGCAGCTATCTGTTCTGGTGGCGGTCAAGGCGATGCCATCATGATTGAAGTGCCTAAAGCTTAATTTAAACAGTGTGAACGTATAGAGGAGGACAACAAGATGACAATTCAAAAAGTACTCGTAATCGGAGCAGGTCAAATGGGGTCAGGAATTGCACAAGTGTGTGCACAAGCTGGCTTCGACGTAAAACTGAATGACATGAAAGAAGAATTTTTCCAACGCGGTCTTATGACAATCACGAAAAACTTATCACGCAATGTTGAAAAAGGACGCATGACAGAAGGTGAGAAGGAGCAAGTACTTTCTCGCATCACAAAGTCACTAGACTTAAACGATGCATCGGACGTTGACTTAGTGATTGAAGCGGCAGTCGAAAACATGGAAATCAAACAAAAGATTTTCAAACAACTTGATGAAATTACACCGAAGCATACAATTTTGGCTTCAAATACATCATCTCTACCAATCACGGAAATCGCTGCAGCGACAAACCGTCCGGCACAAGTAATCGGCATGCACTTCATGAATCCGGTACCAGTTATGAAACTGGTTGAAATCATTCGTGGACTTGCAACTACGGACGAAGTTTACACAAGCATCGAAGAAATGACGAAAAAACTTAATAAAGTGCCTGTTGAAGTAAACGACTTCCCAGGATTCGTTTCTAACCGCATTCTTATGCCAATGATCAACGAAGCGATTTATACATTGTACGAAGGTGTGGCTACGAAAGAAGCCATTGACGATGTCATGAAACTTGGAATGAATCATCCAATGGGACCTCTGCAATTAGCTGATTTCATTGGTCTGGATACTTGTTTGTACATTATGGAAATCCTGCATGACGGCTTCGGCGACAGCAAATATCGTCCGTGTCCATTGCTTCGAAAATATGTAAAAGCTGGCTGGTTAGGTAAGAAAACAGGTCGCGGTTTTTACGAGTACGAATAGGGGGTTTCATCAATGGAATTGAAATTTACAGAAGAACAATTAATGATGCGCAATATGGTACGTGACTTTGCAAAAACGGAAATTGAACCATTCATTGAAAGAATGGAACAAGGTGAATTTCCACGTGAAGTTTTAAATAAAATGGCGGAGTTAGGCTTGATGGGAATCACCATTCCAGAGCAGTACGGTGGATCTGAAATGGACTTCACAAGCTACATAATTGCGATTCATGAATTATCAAAAGTGAGTGCTGTAGTTGGCGTTATCTTATCAGTACATACATCTGTTGGGACGAATCCGATTTTGTATTTCGGAAACGAAGAGCAAAAACAAAAGTATATTCCGAAATTAGCGGCTGGAGAATATTTAGGAGCATTTTGCTTAACTGAACCATCAGCAGGATCAGACGTAGGCTCTATGAAAACAAAAGCAGTTAAAGACGGGGAACATTATAAAATTAACGGTTCAAAAGTTTTCATCACAAACGGTGGAGAAGCTGACGTTTATATTGTGTTTGCTTCAACGGATGCGACGCAAGGTTCGAGAGGGATATCTGCTTTCATCGTCGATAAAGACACACCGGGCTTGATTATCGGTAAAGATGAACACAAAATGGGCTTGCACGGTTCACGTACAGTTCAGCTAACATTTGAAGATATGAGAGTTCCGGTTGAAAACTTATTAGGTCAAGAAGGCGAAGGCTTTAAAATTGCCTTGGCAAACTTGGATGTTGGTCGAATCGGAATTGCAGCACAGGCTTTAGGAATTGCGGAAGCAGCATACGAGGCTGCAGTTGGATATGCAAAAGAGCGCGTTCAATTTGGTAAACCGATTGCAGCACAACAAGGTGTAGGCTTTAAAATCGCGGACATGGCTACAGCTGTCGAAGCATCTAAATTATTGGTTTATCGCGCGGCAGATTTACGTTCACGCGGCATAAATTGTGGAAAAGAAGCGTCAATGGCAAAACTATTCGCTTCTAAAACCGCAGTGGAAACATCCATCGAAGCAGTTCAAGTATTTGGTGGTTATGGCTACACAGAAGACTATCCAGTAGAACGCTATTTCCGTGACGCGAAAGTTACCGAAATTTACGAAGGCACATCTGAAATCCAGCGACTAGTAATCGGGAAACACTTACTGAAATAAAGACTACTAAAATATTGGCGATTATTTTGTTGATAGTAAAGGAATCTGCGACAAGCTTGTGCTCCTGCGGGAAAACGGACTGCCAAGACCCTACAGCGAAGACAAAGGAACGAAGGCTAAGAACGCCACCTCGTGTGGCAACGCCTTTGTGACCAACATCCTGTTGGCCCGAGGAGGCAAGGAAGTTCGTCCGCGGAAAGGGAGCAGATTCCCTCGTTTTGATAAAAATCAACTTATAGTTAACAAATCTTATATATTAATTTCACTTAAAAGGGGAATAGAAAATGAACTTCAAACTAACAGAAGAACATGAAATGATTCGTAAAATGGTGCGTGACTTCGCGACGAAAGAAGTAGCACCAACTGCTGCAGAGCGTGATGAAGAAGAACGCTTTGACCGTGAGATTTTCGACAAAATGGCTGAGCTAGGATTAACAGGGATTCCTTGGCCTGAAGAGTACGGCGGAATCGGTTCGGATTACCTTGCTTACTGTATCGCAGTAGAAGAACTTTCACGCGTTTGTGCATCAACGGGTGTAACACTTTCAGCTCATACATCTTTAGCTGGATGGCCGATTTTCAAATACGGAAACGAAGAACAAAAACAAAAATACCTTCGTCCAATGGCCGAAGGAACAAAAATTGGTGGCTACGGTTTAACAGAAGCTAGTTCGGGTTCTGATGCTGGCGGCATGAAAACAACAGCTAAACTCGATGGTGATCACTATGTGTTGAATGGTTCGAAAATCTTCATCACAAACGGTGGAATTGCTGACATTTATGTAGTATTTGCAGTAACGGATCCGACTTCAAAACATAAAGGTACAAGTGCATTCATCGTTGAAGCTGATTTCGAAGGCTTCTCAGTTGGGAAGAAAGAAAAGAAACTCGGCATCCGTTCATCACCAACAACGGAAATCATTTTCGACAACTGCCGCATCCCGAAAGAAAACTTGCTAGGTGAAGAAGGCGAAGGATTCATCATCGCAATGAAGACGCTTGATGGAGGACGTAACGGCATTGCAGCACAAGCTGTTGGTATCGCTCAAGGTGCACTCGACGCTTCAGTAGAATATGCGAAAGAACGCGTTCAATTCGGTAAATCAATCGCTGCGAACCAAGGGGTGTCTTTCAAATTGGCTGACATGGCAACATCAATCGAAGCTTCACGTTTATTGACGTACCAAGCAGCTTGGTTGGAATCAAACGGTCATTCGTACGGGAAAGAATCAGCGATGGCGAAATTAATGGCAGGGGATACAGCGATGAAAGTAACAGTGGAAGCTGTTCAAGTATTCGGTGGTTACGGATATACGAAAGACTATCCAGTGGAACGTTACATGCGCGACGCGAAAATCACACAAATCTACGAGGGAACACAAGAGATTCAACGTCTTGTTATTTCTCGTATGTTAACGAAGTAAGTCGTGACGCAAATGAAGCCCAAGCGCGAAGTCCAGTCGTCAGTGAAAGATGAAAGCCTAATTTCTAAACGCCGGAATCAAATGATTCAGGGGGCTGTCGCGCTCTTTAAACAAAAGGGCTTTCATCGCACCACGACTCGTGAAATCGCAAAAGAAGCAGGATTTAGCATCGGCACACTTTATGAATACATCCGTACGAAAGAAGACGTATTGTATTTAGTGTGTGATAGCATTTACGAAAAAGTGCAGGAACGTCTTACAGCTTTTCCAACGCAAGCTGGTACACTGGATGGCTTGAAAACAGCCATCCGTCACTATTACTTGCTTATTGATGAAATGCAGGATGAATTCATGGTTATGTACCAGGAATCAAAATCACTGCCAAAAGATGCATTGCAATATGTATTGAAAAAAGAACTCGAGATGGTGGCCATCTTTGAAGACATTCTTCACGCTTGCCGCAAATCAGGGGAATTTCAACTGTCTCAAGATGCCGTGAAATTGGCAGCGCACCATATCGTGGTTCAAGGTCAGATGTGGTCTTTCAGACGTTGGGGACTCCACCGTGATCTGACCATCGAACAGTTCATTGATCAGCAAACAACATTTTTCTTACAAGGGATACAAGGGAATGGGGGAACAGCATGACAGCAACAGTGGAAATTTATCGTCCAAAAAACCACGTACGTTTCGTGACGGCTTCAAGTCTATTTGATGGGCATGATGCGTCAATCAACATTATGCGTCGCATCCTACAATCAACAGGTGCTGAAGTCATTCATTTAGGGCACAACCGCTCGGTGGAAGAAGTTGTGAACGCGGCAATTCAAGAAGATGCGCACGGTATTGCGATTTCATCTTATCAAGGTGGACACGTTGAATACTTTAAATACATGTACGATTTACTTGCTGAAAGAGGAGCTCCACATATCCGCATTTACGGCGGTGGTGGTGGTGTAATTATTCCAAAAGAAATCAAGGAACTTCATGATTACGGCATCGCGTGGATTTTCTCACCAGAAGACGGCCGTACACTAGGTCTTCAAGGTATGATCAATCGCATGGTAGAAGACTGTGATAAAGCTGTTGAAGCAAATAACGCTGTAGAGCAATTGGCTCAAGTTGATACGGACCATCCTGAAGTGTTGGCACATTTAATCAGTGTGGCTGAAGATGGCGCAAACAATGAAAATGCCGAAGCAAAAGCATTAGTAGAAAAAGCGCGCGGACTTTCTAAAGGAACGCCAGTACTCGGGATCACAGGTACAGGCGGAGCTGGTAAGTCTTCTTTGACAGATGAATTGATTCGTCGTTTCTTATCGGAATTACCGGATAAAAAAATTGCGGTTCTATCAATAGATCCGACAAAACAAAAAACAGGTGGGGCATTGCTTGGCGACCGTATTCGTATGAATGCAATTTTCAACAAACGTGTCTTCATGCGCAGTTTGGCAACACGTGGTTCTCGTACTGAATTATCAGGTGCTATTGGCGACGTACTGGATGTTGTCAGAGTGGCTGGCTACGATTTAATCATCGTGGAAACGAGTGGAATCGGGCAAGGGGATGCAGAAATCACAAACGTAGCAGACGTTTCTATGTACGTCATGACTAGTGAATTCGGAGCTCCTTCTCAACTTGAAAAAATCGATATGATTGATTACGCTGACTTGATTGTCATCAATAAATACGAGCGCAAAGGTTCTGAAGACGCGCTTCGCCAAGTGCAAAAACAATACCAACGCAGCCGCGGCTTATGGGATGCTAGTATTGATACAATGCCTGTTTACGGCACGATTGCTAGTCAATTCAACGATAAAGGCACTAACTCATTATTCGCAGCTTTAGTGTCACGCGTAAATGAAGTATGCGGAACGAACTGGGAAACTTCGTATGAGCAATTTGTGAAAACGCAAAAGCAAAACGTTATTATTCCGAATGACCGTCGTTACTACTTGCGCGAAATCACGGATGCGGTACGTGGCTACCACAAAAAGTCCAATCAACAAGTGGAATTTGCACGTCGTTTATTCCAATTAGAAGGCGCGATTGAAGCGGTTAACGAAAAAGCACCGAACGATGCATTAGTCGAGTCATTGACTTCTCTTGCACAAGGTGTTCGCGACGAATTGACTGCGGAATCAAAACGCATTTTAGACAACTGGAAAGCGCTCAAAGAAGCTTATGCCGGCGACGAGTTCATCACTCAAGTACGCGATAAAGAAATCCGTACGATCTTACGTACAGAAAGCCTTAGCGGTCTGAAAATTCCGAAAGTCGTATTGCCGAAGTTCGTGGATTACGGTGAAATTTTACGCTGGGTTTATAAAGAAAACGTACCAGGTTCATTCCCATATACAGCGGGCGTATTCCCATTCAAACGTGAAGGGGAAGATCCAAAACGTCAGTTTGCTGGTGAAGGAACACCGGAACGTACAAACCGCCGCTTCCATTACTTATCAAAAGATGACGATGCGAAACGTTTATCAACAGCTTTCGATTCGGTAACTCTTTACGGAGAAGACCCAGATGAGCGTCCGGATATTTTCGGGAAAGTCGGAGAATCAGGCGTTAGCATTTGTACACTTGATGATATGAAGAAACTATACGATGGCTTTGATTTATGCGCACCTTCTACTTCTGTGTCAATGACAATCAATGGACCTGCTCCAATCATTTTGGCGATGTTTATGAACACGGCAATTGACCAGCAAGTGAAGTTGAACGAAGAAAAACTGGGTCGTACGTTAACGGTTGAAGAATTCACCGAAGTACGCGAAAAAACGATGCAAGTCGTTCGTGGGACTGTTCAAGCGGATATTTTAAAAGAAGACCAAGGGCAAAATACATGTATTTTCTCAACGGAATTCGCACTTCGCATGATGGGTGACATCCAACAGTACTTTATCGATTCAAAAGTACGCAACTATTACTCAGTATCGATTTCTGGTTACCATATTGCAGAAGCTGGAGCGAACCCGATTTCGCAATTGGCGTTTACGCTTGCAAACGGCTTCACATATGTTGAGTATTACTTGAGCCGCGGAATGAACATCGATGATTTCGCACCAAACTTATCATTCTTCTTCTCGAATGGTTTGGATCCTGAATATACAGTAATCGGCCGTGTGGCTCGTCGTATTTGGGCAGTTGTAATGCGTGATAAATACGGTGCCAATGACCGTAGCCAAAAATTGAAGTACCATGTACAAACTTCAGGTCGAAGCTTGCATGCGCAAGAAATCGATTTCAACGATATCCGTACAACACTTCAAGCATTGATGGCGTTGCAGGATAACTGTAACTCACTTCACACAAATGCTTATGACGAAGCGATTACAACACCGACGGAAGAATCCGTTCGTCGTGCAATGGCGATTCAAATGATCATTACAAAAGAACACGGTCTTGCGAAAAATGAAAACCCACTACAAGGTGCATTTATTATTGAAGAAATGACCGACTTAGTGGAAGAAGCGGTACTTTCTGAATTTGATCGTATCAACGACCGTGGTGGCGTACTTGGTGCCATGGAAACACAGTACCAACGTGGAAAAATTCAGGAAGAATCCATGCATTACGAAATGCTGAAACATACGGGGGAACTGCCGATTATCGGTGTGAACACATACTTGAACCCAAACCCGCCTTCAGCGGAAAGCATTGACAACATGGAAATTGCACGTGCAACAACAGAGGAGAAAGAAACGCAAATTCTCAACTTGCGTGCCTTCCAACAACTCAATTCTGTAGAAGCAGAAGCTGCGCTGAAACGCCTGAAAGAAGTAGCAGTAACAGGCGGCAACATCTTCGAACAACTGATGGACACAGTAAAAGTGGCCTCACTTGGTCAAATTACTAATGCTTTATACGAAGTAGGCGGCCAATACCGTCGTAATATGTAAACCGAAAAAAGCGACCCACTTTGGTGGGTCGCTTTTCTGTTTGGGAATATGAAGAATAGGGTGTTACGGCGACTCACACTTTATTTTGCGAGGAGTATAAGTCGAGATAAATGGTTGAGAGGGAATAAACCGCCGTCGTAAAGGAATAAACATCCTAACTAGTGTTATACACAACAGGAGCGAAGCGAAAACAAAACCATTAAATCTTTAAACCTGAATGGGAGCAATTTCGCTAAATCGCTGCATTGGCTCTTTTCTGTGAAAGAAGCTTGCTATATTTGAAAATCCCGGTTCCATGGAACAACTCCAGGGAAGCGGGATTATCATTTAACTCTTATAAATCATACCTATAACCTATAAAAAATACGGACCGATCAGGAAAAATAAAATCATGAAATTAACAGCCGTCGTATACAATATCAGCATATTACCATTGTCTTCCGACACTTTTGTACGCGAAAGGAAAACTGGCAATAAACATACTATTCCTGCCACAATAATTACTGCCGATACTTGCCAGAGCTCCGTTAAATAAGGAGCTTTCTGAACGATTTTTTCCGGATTGAAGACGGTTGCGAACAAGACAAGTTGGCTGACAACCAAAGCGACTGTATTCACCAATAAGGCAATGAAGTAGGCATTGGATCTACGCAATTTATGAAGTAAAGCAAGTGCGCCATAGCCAATACTTAGTGCCGGAACAAGCCAGGCGAAAGACAGCAACATCATCACGAAACCGTTAAACAAGATCGTTAACATGGTATAAAGTGCTTCTTTATTGTCGCCTTCCAGACCGTCTAAACTCTGTGCGCGTTTTTCTTCAGTAGTTGAAGAATACATGAGTTTTTGGACGGTTCCGTTTGACTGGAAATAAGCCAGGGTATCTATATTAAGTAAAATTGGATTGGTATAAAGATCTCCAATTTTCGTTGCAGCTGCCGCTTCAATGTGTTCATTGTCAGCAAGTCCAACATAAGCCTGATTCACTTTTTTGCCAGTTGAATCATAATGCGAAGCGGTGAAAGAAATATATGTATCGGCTTCACTCAGAAAAATACTTGGAAAACGGACATCTGTCAGTTTGATGCCGGTATTCTTATCGAAAAAAGCAAGTTGTGAGAAAGAAGGTGTCTCTTGCTCCGTTAACTCAAACGTGGCCGTTCTTATAGACTTTTGTCGAGAACCACCGGAATTGATTTCTATATCCAACAGCATTCCGAAAAGATTGTTTGGCTTCGAGAAAAGCGTCATCGATTGTATGATTTCACTTGAATTCGTGGTGAACTGGAACAATTCTTCCAATTCACTACCAGCTTCGTAAAGTGTGAACCGGTTAGTGAGAATGTCACGAGTCACGATGAAAATATGATCATCCAAAACTTTGGCTGTGAAAACTGGCTTCTCAGTGGTGAAAGGCATCACCGCACCATCACCTTGCTGAACGAACACTTTTTGATCAGTTGTCCAATAAACAAGCGTGTCGTCGGACTTTGTGAAATCCTCAACCTGGTCAGCAATCATTTCATTATTACCGTATTCAGTAGAGTAGATTAGCGAATCTTCAACGATAGTATAAGAAGTTTTTCCATCGCTCCATGTATTTTTCTTGGCATTTAAATCTGAATTCGACCATGCCTTCTCACAATCCATAGTCAATGAACATTCATATAAATCCAGTTGTCTAAAATTAAGCAAGCTAACTGCATAGCCATTTTTAGTCGGTACACTTTGAAGCTTTATATAATCACTTGCCTGTTCATCAGTAGGAAATGATCGGCTCCATTCAGGAGAAGGTGGCGCTTTTTGTTCATTCAAGTTAACCCAGTATTGGGAACCTATCAATAGGAGTAAGAGTCCTAAGGTGTATAATTTGAGTTTTCTGGTCATCATCGGGTCCTTTGCATCAAAGATGTATTTATTACTAGTATGGCATAGTTTTCCAATCGGATAAATATTAACAATTGGGCTTATTCAAAAAATCTAACTATTTATCATGCATTTGCGCTAGAGCCGCAGGTTTCGTATGAGCCAACTAGTAAGAATGTATAATTGTGAGTCTCATGAACATAAACTCTTTTTTAAAGGTAATGTTATATGAGAGCCGATACCCACTCTTATTAAAAAAGTACAAATAAAAGTTTACAATGCCAAAATTAAAAATATTCATAAATTCCATTTTAAAAAGATAAACTTATTAACTTAATTGGGTATAATAGAACAAGAGGAATTGGGAGGATGTCACAATGAAAAACAGCATACATATTGTCGTGGTTTTGGCATGCCTTATCGGGACATTTTTCTTGTATAACAAGCAAATGGGGTCGATTCCCTTACTGATATTATCGATTTACTTGTTTTATTTCGGGTGGACTACGATAAGGGAAACAAAAAACAACAAATCACGGTAGCATATTTCAATGAGGTTTGTATATAATGGTTATTATGCCAACGTATGTAGAAAGGACGTGCACGATTTGAAATTTCGTGAAATGACAACAGAACAACTAAGTGAAGAATCGTTTATCGATTTGGGATATGCAATATTGGAAGAAAAACACGAATCTCTGACTTTACAAGAATTACTAGATGAGATCAAAAAATTAAATAAATTTACTGAAGCTCAAATGAAAGAACGTATGCTTCAGTACTATACAGATATGAACATCGATGGTCGCTTCCTGGCGATTTCTGAAAACCGTTGGGGTCTACGCGAGTGGTACCCTGTTGAACAAATTGAAGAAGAAACAGCGCCTACTGTAAAAGTTCGCAAGAAAAAAGCAAAAGCTGATGTGGATGAAGACGATCTTGAAGATGATTCAGATGATGATGAAATCGCATTCGAAGAGGACTTCGATGAATTTGTTGAAGACGTAGATGGCGAAGAAGACTTCGAGTTGGACGAGGACGACGATGAAGAAGAAATCGAAGAAGTGGCTGCTGAAGAACTTCTTGATACAGACGATGAATTCGAAATCGTGGACGAAGAAGATGAGGAAGATGAAGAAGACGAAGAAGACGAAGTATAATAACCCTTGACTTCTTAGTTCATTCAGATTAATCTTTTACTTGGGCTCCCTAAAAGGGAGATTGAACGCTTATATAATGCGCTCCCCCTGCAAACACTGCAGGGAGGGCGCTTTTTTTGTTTTTACAAGTGTAAAGCGCAACATTAGTTCAGAGTTGTCGAAAATAGCATGAAAACTCGTTTTTACTAAGTTTCAAAACTTACAATCGAGCCGAAGCTTGAAACGATCTTGAACTTTTTAACAGCACGCCTCACCCAACTTCATTTCAAATACACCATAATAGGAGGAGTTAGCTTTGACTAAATATATTTTCGTAACAGGTGGCGTAGTTTCTTCACTTGGTAAGGGAATTACCGCGGCTTCACTCGGCCGTTTACTGAAGAATCGTGGACTTAACGTAGCGATTCAAAAATTCGATCCATACATTAACGTAGACCCAGGTACAATGAGCCCGTACCAACATGGGGAAGTTTACGTGACGGACGACGGTGCCGAAGCAGACTTGGATCTTGGTCACTACGAGCGTTTCATTGACATTAACGTCAGCAAATTCTCAAACGTAACAACAGGGAAAGTATATTCTGCGGTCTTGAAAAAAGAACGTCGTGGCGACTACTTGGGCGGAACTGTACAGGTTATTCCACATATCACGAATGAAATTAAAGAACGTTTAGTTCGTTCTGCAAAAGAAACACATGCAGATGTGGTCATCACTGAAATCGGTGGAACAGTAGGGGACATCGAGTCACTGCCATTCCTAGAAGCAATCCGCCAAATGAAAGGCGACTTCGGTGCAGAAAATGTTATGTACATTCACTGTACGTTAATTCCTTACATCCGTGCTGCAGGTGAGATGAAAACAAAACCAACGCAACATAGCGTAAAAGAATTGCGTAGTTTAGGGATTCAGCCAAACATCATCGTGGTGCGTACCGAACATGAAGTACCACAAGATATGAAAGATAAAATTGCGTTATTCTGTGACATTAAAGCGAGCGAAGTAATTGAAGCGCGTGATGCGGAGTCTTTATATGAAGTACCGTTAGCGCTTCAAGAACAGCATATGGACCAAATCGTCCTAGATCACTTCGGCATTAATGCGCCTGAAGCGGATATGACGGATTGGACAGCTTTAGTTGACCGCGTGAAAAATTTATCGAAAAAAGTTCGTATTGGCTTAGTCGGTAAATATGTAGAATTACAAGATGCGTACATCTCAGTTGTAGAAGCCATGAAACATGCAGGGTTTGCATTCGATGCGGACATTGAAGTGAAATGGATTAACGCTGAGCACGTAAACGAGGAAAACGTTGCAGAATGGTTAAGCGATGTTGACGGCGTATTGGTTCCAGGTGGCTTCGGTGACCGCGGAGTTGAAGGGAAAATTGCTGCAACTGCTTATGCACGTGAAAACAACGTACCGTTCCTTGGTATTTGTTTAGGAATGCAATTGGCAACAGTTGAATTTGCACGTAACATTCTTGATTTAAAAGACGCTCATTCTGCTGAATTAAATCCAGCTACACCATACCCGATTATCGACTTGTTACCAGAACAAAAAGATATTGAAGATTTAGGTGGTACACTTCGTTTAGGATTACAACCATGTAAACTAATTCCTGGTTCAAAAGCATATGAAGCTTACGGACAAGAGTTAGTGTACGAACGTCACCGTCACCGTTACGAGTTCAACAACGAATACCGCGAGCAATTTGAAGCAGCTGGCTTCATTTTCTCTGGTACGAGCCCAGATGGTCGATTAATTGAAGTGATTGAAATTCCAAATCACCCATTCTTCGTCGCATCTCAGTTCCACCCAGAATTTATCTCGCGTCCACAACGTCCACAACCACTATTCCGCGAGTTCATCAAAGCGGCAGTAGGGGAATAATTTAACCAAAAGCCCGTTCCTTTGAAAATGAAGGAACGGGCTTTTGTTATACTATTTATGGATAAAATTAGATATTTTTTTTAAAAATGCACTACAGGTATGGAATATCCTGTATTATAATAAAGGGATTACATTTTCTCCTTCATAAAAGCAAATTATTATTGAAAAATATCTTTTTTATGCAGGATTATGGAAAAGATTGTAGAATTATTAGAAATAGTACCAGTGCAAGCAAAGGGGAACGTTTTCATGAAACAGTTACTGATTGTGGATGATCAACAGGGGATTCGTTTGTTATTAAATGAAGTGTTTAAACGTGAAGGTTACACGACATTTTTGGCTGCGAATGGAATTGAAGCATTAGAACTAGCTGAGAGAGTTAAGCCAGACGGTGTGCTCCTAGATATGAAGATACCGGGGATGGATGGAATAGAAATTTTGAAACGTATCAAAGCGCGTACTCCTGACTTGCCGGTCGTCATGATGACGGCATATGGAGAACTTGATTTAATCAAAGAAGCAATGGATTTGGGCGCTTCACATTATTTCACAAAGCCCTTTGATATTTATGAAGTGCGCGATGCTGTAAACGGAATGTTAAAAGACTGACATAAGCAGGCAGTGGCAAACACTGCCTGTTTTTGTTATTATAAAAGATGGTTAAAAGCAATATTTCCTATTCATGAAACGGAGGATTCCTCAATGGCTTTAGTATCGATGAAAGACATGATGATCAAAGGGAAAAAAGAAGGCTATGCAATCGGACAATTCAATATCAACAACTTGGAGTTCACGCAAGCCATTTTACAAGCAGCAGAAGCAGAAAAATCCCCAGTAATCTTAGGCGTTTCTGAAGGGGCAGCTAAATATATGGGCGGTTTCACAACCGTTGTTCACATGGTTAAAGGATTGATGCACGACTATAAAATTACGGTTCCTGTAGCGATTCATTTAGACCATGGTTCAAGTTTTGAAAAATGTAAAGAAGCAATTGATGCTGGATTCACATCAGTCATGATTGATGCATCACATCATCCATTGGAAGAAAACATTTCAACCACGTCTCAAGTAGTGGAATATGCACACGCTCATGGCGTGTCTGTTGAAGCTGAGCTTGGAACTGTGGGTGGACAAGAAGATGACATTATCGCAGAAGGCGTCATTTATGCAGATCCAAAAGAATGTGCTGAACTGGTTTCACGCACTGATATCGATTGCTTGGCACCTGCACTGGGTTCTGTTCATGGTCCTTACAAAGGAGAACCGAATTTAGGTTTTGCTGAAATGGAAGAAATCTCGAAATTATCAGATCTTCCACTTGTATTGCACGGTGGAACCGGAATTCCTGTAAAAGATATTCAACGTTCGATTTCACTGGGAACAGCGAAAATCAATGTTAATACTGAAAATCAAATTGCAGCTACAAAAGCAATTCGTGATTTCTTGAATAGCGATGCGGATGTTTACGATCCACGTAAATACTTAATTCCTGCTCGTGACGCAATCAAAAACACTGTACAAGGAAAAATGCGCGATTTCGGAAGTTCTGGAAAAGCATAAATAAAATAGCATAAATAAAACAAGAGAATGTAAGGAGAAGTGTCGGAATACGGCCTTCTCCTCTTTTTCCATCAAATGGAGGCAACTAAAAATGAAATTTTTTATCGATACAGCAAACTTTGAAGAAATTAAAGAAGCACACGCTTGGGGTATTTTGTCAGGCGTAACTACAAATCCATCACTTGTGGCAAAAGAAAATATTTCTTTCCACGATCGTTTACGTGAAATCACTTCACTAGTAGAAGGTTCAGTCAGTGCAGAAGTAATTGCTTTGGATGCTGAAGGAATGATTAAAGAAGGTCGTGAACTAGCGGCAATTGCACCAAATATCACAGTGAAATTACCAATGACACCAGACGGTCTAGCAGCATGTTCAGTATTTTCAAAAGAAGGCATTAAAACAAATATCACGTTGATTTTCAGCGCAAACCAAGCTTTGCTTGCAGCACGTGCTGGAGCAACTTATGTATCACCATTCCTTGGGCGTTTGGACGATATCGGTCACAACGGCATGGATTTAGTCGGTACGATTGCACAAATTTTTGAATTGCACAATATTGATACAGAAATCATTGCTGCATCAATTCGTCATCCACAACACGTGACAGACGCAGCGCTTCACGGAGCACACATTGGAACAATGCCGATAAACGTAATGAAACAAATGTTCAAACATCCATTAACGGATAAAGGAATTGAAGCATTTTTAGCGGATTGGAATAACCGTTTAAGTGCAGAATAAGTTAACTCTTGAATTGATTGTAGGTGAATTACATGGAAGTGTATAAAATTAATGGGCAAAAACGTTTACAAGGAACAATTAAAGTGAGCGGTGCCAAAAACAGCGCAGTTGCTTTAATCCCGGCATCCATTTTAGCCAATTCTCCTGTCACGATTGAAGGATTACCGGAAATCTCGGATGCTTGGACACTGAAAGAGTTGCTAGAGGAAATCGGTGGGGATGTATCTTTCGACGACGGCACTATGAACATTGATCCTACTAAAATGCAAGGCATGCCTTTGCCAAACGGCAACGTTAAAAAACTTCGAGCATCCTATTATTTGATGGGTGCCATGCTAGGTCGCTTTAAAAAAGCGGTCATTGGCTTGCCAGGAGGCTGTTTCTTAGGACCTCGTCCGATCGATCAACACATCAAAGGCTTTGAGGCGCTTGGTGCCAAAGTGACGAACGAACATGGTGCCATTTATTTGCGTGCGGATGAATTGCGTGGAGCTAAAATTTATTTAGACGTTGTCAGTGTTGGTGCCACCATCAACATCATGCTGGCTGCCGTAATGGCTAAAGGGCAAACGACCATTGAAAATGCCGCGAAAGAACCTGAAATCATTGATGTAGCGACTTTGTTAACAAACATGGGAGCGAAAATCAAGGGTGCAGGAACGAACGTCATTCGAATCGATGGAGTTGATGAACTACATGGGACGAACCACACGATTATCCCCGATCGAATTGAAGCAGGAACATTCATGATAATGGCTGCAGTGGCTGGTGACGGTGTTACAATTGACAATGTCATCCCATTCCATGTTGAAGCGCTGACTGCAAAACTGCGCGAAATGGGCGTTAAGATCGAAGAAGGCGAAGAAAGTATCTTCATTCCGAAATCAGAGAACTTGCAGGCAGTGGATGTGAAAACACTGGTGTATCCTGGTTTCCCAACGGATTTACAGCAACCGTTCTCTCTTTTAATGACCCAGGCCAAAGGTTCATCGGTCATTACAGACACCATTTATTCAGCCCGTTTCAAACATATCGATGAGTTGAAACGTATGAATGCCAGTGCACGTGTAGAAGGGCGTACAGCGATTATTTCAGGTCCGACGAAATTGGAATCCGCTTCAGTTCGTGCATCAGATTTGCGTGCAGGAGCAGCCTTGGTATTGGCTGGATTGATTGCCGAAGGAGAAACTGAAATTCGCGATATTTATCATATCGAACGAGGCTACAGCTCGTTAATTGATAAATTGCATGGGCTCGGTGCAGATATTCGCCGCGAAACTATCGAAGATGAACACGAACATTCGAGCACAGAAGACAACGAAAAATAAAAATCTGACCACTTGTCACGTATGGTACAATGACAGGTGGAAGAATGACGCAAATAAATGACCGGATAACGGGAGGAACACACAAAATGGAACGCAGTTTATCAATGGAGTTAGTGCGTGTAACAGAAGCAGCAGCAATCGCTTCGGCACGTTGGATGGGCCGAGGTTTGAAAAATGAAGCGGATGACGCAGCGACTACAGCTATGCGAAACGTTTTTAACTCTATCCCGATGCAAGGGGTCGTCGTAATAGGCGAAGGTGAAATGGACGAAGCACCGATGCTATATATCGGTGAAGAACTAGGTCTTGGCATTGGCGGTCCGGAAGTGGATATCGCAGTTGACCCTCTCGAGGGAACAAATATCGTGGCTTCAGGCGGATGGAATGCGCTTGCAGTTCTTGCAATCGCAGACAGAGGCAACCTGCTGAATGCACCGGATATGTATATGGACAAATTGGCAGTAGGACCTGAAGCAAGAGGCCAAGTGGACATCAACGCTTCTGTAACAGATAACTTACGTGCGGTTGCCCGTGCTAAAAACAAAGACATCGAAGACGTTGTGGCAACAATTTTAAACCGCCCACGTCACCAAAAAATTATTGATGAGATTCGTGCATCAGGTGCTCGAATTAAATTGATCAATGATGGCGACGTTGCAGGTGCAATCAACACAGCATTCGATGAAACAGGCGTAGATATTTTATTTGGACTGGGTGGCGCGCCAGAGGGCGTTATTGCTGCAGTTGGCTTGAAATGTCTAGGTGGCGAAATACAAGGTAAATTAGTTCCTACCAACGAACAAGAATTACAACGTTGTATTCGTATGGGACTTGATGTAAACCGTGTATTCCGTATGGAAGACCTTGTAAAAGGTGACGACGCAATCTTTGCGGCAACGGGTGTAACGGATGGAGAACTTCTGCGTGGTGTACAATTCAAGGGATCATATGCAGAGTCTCATTCATTAGTTATGCGTGCGAAATCAGGCACAGTCCGTTTCGTAGAAGGGCGTCACAGCTTGAAGAAAAAACCTCATCTTATGATGGAAGACTAACTTCAAAAATATGTGCCTGGCCATAACTTGGCCGGGCATCTTCTACTAAAATCAATTCATTGCAGAACCAATCCTACCTTCAACTTGAATCGACACAACAAAATATGTAAAAGAGTGGTGCCATTTTATGACAACCTTAAAGATTGCTGAACTAGAAAGTATGACGTTAAAAGAACTGTATGCACTTGCACGCCAGTTCAAAATCTCGTACTACAGCAAACTAACGAAAAAAGAACTTATTTTTGCGATATTAAAAACACGCGCAGAACAAGAAGGCTACTTCTTCATGGAAGGTGTCCTGGAAATTATTCAATCTGAAGGGTTCGGTTTCTTGCGCCCCATCAACTATTCTCCAAGTTCAGAAGATATCTATATTTCCGCATCTCAAATTCGCCGTTTCGACTTACGTAACGGAGATAAAGTAACAGGAAAAGTACGCCCACCAAAAGAAAATGAACGATACTACGGCCTATTGCACGTAGAATTAGTAAATGGTGAAGACCCGGATTCTGCAAAAGAACGCGTGCATTTCCCGGCACTCACACCGTTATATCCAGATCGTCACATCAAGCTTGAAACAGAGTCAAACAAACTATCAACCCGCATCATGGATTTAGTAGCACCTGTCGGATTCGGTCAACGTGGCTTAATCGTGGCACCGCCAAAAGCGGGTAAAACGATGTTACTAAAAGAAGTGGCAAACTCGATTACGACAAACTATCCGGATGCAGAACTGATTGTCTTGCTAATTGACGAACGTCCAGAGGAAGTTACGGATATCGAGCGTTCTGTGAATGCCGATGTTGTAAGCTCAACGTTTGACGAAGTACCAGAAAATCACGTAAAAGTTGCGGAATTGGTTCTTGATCGTGCGATGCGTTTAGTTGAACACAAACGTGACGTCATCATCCTGATGGACTCCATTACACGACTGGCACGTGCGTACAACTTAGTGATTCCACCAAGTGGTCGTACATTATCTGGTGGTATTGACCCTGCTGCATTCCATCGTCCAAAACGTTTCTTCGGTGCAGCACGTAACATTGAAGAAGGCGGAAGCTTAACAATTCTTGCAACAGCTCTAGTTGATACAGGATCACGTATGGATGAAGTGATTTACGAAGAATTTAAAGGAACAGGAAACTTGGAGCTTCACCTAGACCGCAATTTGGCAGAGCGTCGTATTTTCCCGGCACTCGACATCCGTCGCTCGGGAACACGAAAAGAAGAACTACTTATTCCTTCAAATCAACTCGAAAAACTATGGGCAATTCGCAAAACATTCTCGGATTCGCACGATTTCGGCGAACGCTTCCTAAAAAAATTGCGTCAATCGAAATCAAACGAAGATTTCTTCAACCAGCTCAATGACGATATGAAAGCTCATCGTGGTGGCAAGGGACTGCTATAAGATAAATTGTAGTTCCTTATTTAAACAAAAGGGTTGATTTCGTAAGTCCTTTTTGCTATAATTTAGTTCGGTAGATTTACCATACTCTGTGACATATACGGCTGAACTGAACGGGTCGTGTAAGGTGACAGTTAAATAACCCACTCTGTTCCAGATGGTTCAGGGCGAGAGGAGATTTAAGATGAAACCAGGAATTCATCCCGATTACAAAACAGCTACAGTTACATGTTCATGTGGTAACTCGTTCGAAACAGGATCAGTAAAAGAAGACATCAAAGTTGAGTTTTGCTCAGAATGTCATCCATTCTATACTGGCCGTCAGAAATTCGCAGCAGCGGATGGCCGTGTTGATCGTTTCAACAAAAAATACGGTCTTAAAGAAGAAATCAACGAATAATCACAAAATACCCGCTTAGAGTTTCGACTCTATGCGGGTATTTTTTATTTTATTTAAGGTGAGCGGTCAGTTAGTTGAATTCTGGGGAGTTTAGTTGTAAAAAGAGAAATTTGATTGAATTGAATAAATAATGGAAGTGAACTCTTAATCTCATCACAAATAGAAAAGCTACCCTGTAAAGGCAGTCGGTTCTTCAACTAAGCACTCCTTAGTTGATAAATGAAATCTTCCTGTTGTTGGTATTATTCTAGACGGTTCCCAAAATAGATAAAGTGTAATATATGTTAAAATAATCTTTGGGCGTGAGCGAAAGAAAACTATTTAGTGAGGTAGAGAAATGACGAGAAAAGTTGTATACATTTTACCTGGACTACTGGTTTGTATTGCAATTGCAATGATAGGTATAGCACTCGGAAGATTTTTCCCTAATTTAGGGAGTGGTTTATTTGCAATTCTAATTGGTATATTAATTGGTAATTTAAAAATAGGTTCTTATTCCATATTAAAGCCGGGGGAAAAGTTTTCGGGAAGTACTTTACTGTACTTTTCCATTGTTTTATTAGGAGCAACCTTAACATTCAATTCATTATTTGAAATTGGAATGTTAGGTCTTGCTTATATTCTCATTCAAATGGCAGGAACGATTTTGTTTGTTATTTGGTTAGGAAAGAAACTGCGATTCGGTGAAGATTTTGGTTTGCTGATGGCAAGTGGAAATGCGGTCTGTGGTTCATCTGCGATTGCGTCGACTGCACCAGCTATCCAGGCTAAAGAATCTGATGTGGCCGTTTCTATTACGATTGTCAATCTGTTGGGTACGGTTTTGATGATCTTGTTACCAGTGATAACAAGTGCGATTTTTCAAAACGATGTATTGCAGTCGTCTGCATTAATAGGTGGAACATTACAATCTGTTGGACAAGTAGTAGCTAGTGGTAGCATTGTTGGTGAAGCGGTAAAGGATCAAGCAGCCGTCTTTAAAATCAGTCGAATTATCTTTCTGGTAGCTGTTGTTTTTGTTTTGAAACAGATCAAACTTAATAATGGAGAACAGCCAAAAACGCAGGAGTCATTTCAATGGCGTACAATCGTTCCATGGTATGTCGGGGGCTTTTTCATACTATGTTGTTTGAATAGTATTTTATATTTCCCTGCAACAGTTACACATTCAATCAAGGGGTTCGGAAACTATTTGGAAATCATCGCTTTGGCGGGGATTGGAATGAGTGTGAAAATAAAAGACCTTACACTGCACGGCTGGAAGTTATCAGCTTATGCCGGGGGAATCGGTCTATTCCAGATTGTATTTGCTCTATTATTGATTTTTATTTTATTGTAAGCTTCACATAAAAAAACGTCTCATGAATCCTTATTGTTAGCCATATATTTAAACAATATAAGTTGGGATATAGGAGGATGAGTAGATCATGCAAACAAAAGAAATGCGCTTACGTCGAATCCAACATCTTGCTCATGAAATTATGGATGAGATGAATGTAAGGAAAGAGCTAAGACGATTTGATACAAGACTTGTGATTGATAATCTATCCCGGGCAATCGGCGATTTATCAGATCCATTGGGTAATTATTCACTTGACTATTTAGAAGAAAAAGTGGGAAATGCACATTGCCTGCTATTTAAAACTGAAAAAAACATACACTTTCATCCTTAACTCCACTTGGGGTACCTCAGCATAACACAGCTGGTATAAAATATTTTTACTCCATTCCTTTTTCAAAGCGGATAGAAAAAATAAAATGAATTCATAAACTTGAATGAAAAAGATAATTATCATCATTACTATAAATAATAAAGGGCAACCAAAATGATGGTTACCCTCAAAAGTTTAAGCTTTTGTTACAAATGTTTTGCAATCCGTTTCTTCACTATTGGATGCCTTTTTGCCCTTATGACTGACTACATAAATAGAATCCGCTTTACATTTGTTTCCGGAGTCCCAATACTTACAGTTATTCACTTCACACAGAACATCTTGAGCCATAGTATCACACCTCCTATTTTGTTATTATTAGCAAATTTGAGGTGACTGATACTTTTTTTATTTAAGTGGAGTGTAATTCTTACTGTATGTATTAAAAGTTAAGCAAAAGGCTGCCGAGCAAAGCGAATAGCCCTGTTATTAAAACCTTTGAATTGCGCCACACACGGATGTTTAGTGGTGTTTCTATTTGAGAAGACAATTGATAGAATGATGACTGATATTCTAGAATAAATATTTTCCTCTATATCACATAACTTTATGAAAGAAAAGACGGGAAATGCAACATAATTTTCTGTATGATAGGGAATAGAGAGTTTTGAAAGGAGTGACTTCCATGTACGTGATGTCACAAACTGGCTGGGTAGAAGTCATTTGCGGAAGTATGTTTTCTGGGAAATCAGAAGAATTAATTCGTCGTGTACGACGCGTGCAATTTGCGAAACAAAAAATTGCCGTGTTCAAACCACGTATAGATAATCGTTACAGTGAAGAAGAAGTTGTAAGCCATAATGGCACGAAAGTGATTGCGATGCCAGTTGAGCGCGCAAAAGATATATGGGCGTATATTTCGGATGAATATGATGTCATTGGAATCGATGAAGCCCAATTCTTTGACGAAGGAATTGTGGATGTCGTGGAACGTCTAGCGAATCATGGATTCCGCGTTATTGTTGCTGGTCTGGATCAAGATTTCCGAGGGGAACCATTTGGACCAATGCCAAAACTAATGGCAGGTGCTGAACAAGTAACGAAATTACAGGCTGTTTGCCAAGTGTGCGGTTCACCTGCAAGTCGAACGCAACGACTTATTAACGGAGAGCCAGCTGGCTATGAGGATCCAATTATTTTGATTGGAGCAACAGAAGCTTACGAACCTCGTTGCCGTCACCACCACGAAGTACCAGCAGGCGTTACTCATCAAACTTCATTAGTGTACGAGAAAGAGTAGCGATTGCTGCTCTTTTTCTTTTTGGCTTTGTAAAACAATACTGTTCTTTTGCTAGACGAAAATGTACTCTTTCGTTTGATTTTCAATTTCAACAGCACTCTTTGCCGGTTCGTCTGCGGAAAGGGAGCAGATTCCTTTACGTTATATCCAGCTAAGCTGTAGTGGCAATTTCGCCTCTTTTTCTATATAATTATACTGTTAATCACATGAACGGATGAGGTGAAAGTATGTTTGATCGCTTACAATCGGTAGAAGACCGATATGACCGCTTAAATGAATTGCTCAGTGACCCTGAGATTGTTAATGATATGAATAAACTACGTACGCTTTCGAAAGAACAGTCGGACTTACAAGATACGGTCAATGCATACCGTGAATACAAACAAGTCAAAGAGCAGCATGCTGATGCGAGAGCCATGCTTGACGATAAGCTCGATGCAGATATGCGTGAAATGGTGAAAGAAGAAATGAACGATTTGGCGGCTCAAATTGAAGAGCTGGAAGAACGTTTGAAACTGTTATTGATTCCGAAAGACCCGAATGATGAAAAGAACGTAATCATGGAAATTCGTGGAGCTGCCGGTGGAGACGAAGCTGCTCTATTTGCAGGGAACTTATTCCGCATGTACAGCCGCTATGCAGACACGCAAGGCTGGAAAATTGAAATTATGGATGCTTCTCCTACTGGAATTGGTGGCTATAAAGAAGTGATCTTCATGATTAACGGTAACGGAGCGTACTCGAAAATGAAATATGAAAACGGTGCTCACCGTGTTCAACGTGTTCCTGAAACGGAGTCTGGTGGACGCATTCATACGTCGACAGCAACCGTTGCATGTCTTCCAGAAGTGGAAGAAGTAGATGTAGAAATTCATGAAAATGATATTCGTACAGATACGTATGCATCTTCAGGTGCCGGCGGTCAGTCCGTTAATACAACAATGTCAGCTGTTCGTCTAACACATATTCCGACTGGCACAGTAGTAACTTGCCAAGATGAAAAATCACAAATTAAAAACAAAGCTAAAGCCATGACGGTTCTTCGCGCACGTGTTGCAGATAAATTCCGTCAAGAAGCACAGGCTGAGTATGACGCTGTCCGTAAATCTGCAGTCGGTTCAGGAGACCGTTCAGAACGAATTCGCACATACAACTATCCACAAAATCGCGTGACCGACCACCGCGTTGGATTGACCATTCAAAAATTGGATCAAATCATGGAAGGTAAACTCGATGAAATCGTGAATGTTCTCATAATGACGGACCAATCCGAAAGACTTGAGCGCATGAATGAAACCAATGTGTAAATATGTATACGAGGCTCTCGCGCGAGCCTCGTCTTTTTTAATAGAAAACGGTCGAGAAGAACCTGTCGCGCGTATGTTGCTACAACATGTTTTAAATAAAACACACGTCCAGTTACTCATGGATATGCGTGAAGAAATTTCAGACAGCCAATTCAATCAGTATTGGTCACTTATTGAACAGCACAAAGACGGAAAGCCTGTTCAATACATTATCGGGTCGGAAGAATTTTATGGTCGAACGTTCTCTGTCAATGAACATGTTCTTATTCCACGCCCTGAGACGGAAGAACTTATTGTGGAAACGACTGCCCGTATAAAGCATTTGTTCAACAATAAAACGGAGTTAAATCTTGCGGATATTGGGACAGGCAGTGGGGCAATCGCCATTACAATGAAGGCTGTAGTTCCTGCTTTACAAGTCACAGCAACCGATTTATCCCCACAGGCACTGAAAGTGGCGCAAGCAAACGCAGCTGAACTTGATGCAGACATCACATTCAAGCTTGGTGATTTAACCGCTCCTATTGCCAATGAAAAGTGGGATATCGTATTATCTAACCCTCCTTATATTGCACACGAAGAAGCTACGACTCTATCAGATACTGTATTAAACTATGAACCTCATAGTGCTCTTTTTGCTGATGAAGAAGGACTTCAGTTATATAAAAGGTTAGCTGTAGAACTCCCTGCAATCATGAATCGACCTGCACTGATTGGTCTGGAAATCGGCTATGCGCAAGGTCCCGCTGTCCAATCTTTCTTCCAAAAATCGTTCCCAACTGCTCAAGTTGATATAGTAAAAGATATAAACGGAAAAGAAAGAATGATTTTCTGTGAGATTCGTGAATAAACTATCAACACCTTGTCCACAATGATGTCAAGGGGGAATGAACAGTGATACAAGATTACGAGATTTTCAGAAACGAAGAACAGCAAACGAAGCGGTCTCCATGGATTGAACTCATCCTGTCGCTCTTACTCATTCAAACATTACTATTTTTATTGCCAGTTATTAGCGGTGCAGCCGAGGCAGTACCAGCAGACGCTATTCAAATAAGAATTGTTGCAAACAGCAACACAAGCGAAGATCAACAAATCAAATCGTTAATTCAGCAAGAAATTCAACCACTTCTTGAAAAAGCAGCTGCCAGCGTACAAACAACGGCACAACTTGAAAAAGAATTGAATGAGCTATCTACGGAAATCACGTTAAAAGCACAAGCTTTCACAAAACAGGCAATCCATATCAGCTTGGCAAAAGCATTGATTCCACCAAAAACAGATGGCACTTACTTTTATGCACAAGATTTTCACCAATCACTTGTTGTGACAATCGGAAGTGGCAAAGGTGACAACTGGTGGTGCGCATTATTTCCAAAGGTATGTTATCAAGAAGAAGAAGAAGAAGTGATAGAAGAAGAGCCTGTGAAGTTTTGGACATGGGAGTGGATAAAAAGCAAGTTTTGGTAAGAGTTATACACATTTACACACATGGTTATCAACAACATGTGCATAACTAACACATTATCCTAATAGAAAGGAGAAATATCGCATGGAAACGAAAAAACTCATTGTGGATAACAATGTGAATAAAATCGAAGTTTATTCACAAGCTGTGGAAAAATTAATGTCTGGTGAAGTTGTCGCATTTCCGACTGAAACAGTTTACGGTTTGGGAGCCATTGCTACGGATGAACAAGCAGTCGCGAAAATCTTCGAGGCAAAAGGCAGACCTTCCGATAACCCATTGATTGTTCATGTTGGTAAAGCTTACGACATCGTAAAATACGTCACTTCTGTTCCAGAAAAAGCAGATGCGTGCATCAAAGCGTTTTGGCCGGGTCCATTAACACTGATTTTAGACGCAAAACCGAATACGTTTGCTCCGAATGTAACCGCTGGATTATCAACAGTAGGATTACGCATGCCTGATCATCCAGTTGCACTGGAATTACTGACCATGCTTAATCACCCCGTTGCCGCACCAAGTGCAAACCGCAGCGGTAAACCAAGCCCAACGACTGCTCTGCATGTGGAGAAAGATTTGAACGGACGAATTCCTCTCATCTTAGATGGCGGGGCTACCGGAATCGGACTTGAATCAACCGTTGTGGATTTTACTGTTGATCCACCCGTGATCCTGCGTCCAGGCGGAGTTACAGCGCACATGCTACGGGAAGTTATTGGCGAAGTAATTGAACCAGAAACAACCAAAGTGGATGAAGCATCCGTACCACGGGCACCTGGCATGAAATATGCACATTATGCACCTGATGCGCCAGTGTATTTAATTCAACCAGATGTGAACTCGGTAAAGAAAGCCATTCAGACAATACATATGAACCAACAAAAAGTTGCTTTACTCGCTACAGATGAATTCAGTCAAGGAGGGGCAGACTGGTTCTTTTCGCTCGGCGATCAACAAAATCTCGAAACTTCTGCACAACATTTATACGCACATTTACGTTCGTGCGATGAAACAACGGCTGATATGATACTCGTTACGGTACCTGAAAAAACAGGTGTTGGTGCAGCCATTTTCAATCGTCTAGAAAAAGCAGCCGATGGCAACTGGTGGCACTCCTAATCTCTTCCTTTTTTGCATAAGCTAGAAGCAGTGCAATAGAGGGGGGAGATTTTTTCATTGTCTACAGAAATGCTTGCGGGGCTACTTACCGCACTGGATGTCGTCGCACTTTATAGTGTATTACCAAAAATCCGCTTCCCGCTCATCCTTGCCATCTGGACAGGAATTTTACATATGATTTTCCCGCTCCTCGGGTTTCTAGCAGGAGAGTGGGTTACCTCGTTCATCGTTGAAGGTGGACGTTTCATCTCCAGTATTCTTTTATTTCTTACAGGTGTTCATTTATGCTTATATCAACAAAAACCAAAATCCACACTCATTCCCCCCATTTTTCTTGCCATTGTTGTCAGCATTGATACCTTTTCAGTTAGCCTTTCTTTTGGTATGCTTCAATTACAAAAGTGGTTTTTCTTATTCAGTGCCGGCTTTTTCGCTTTAGCGTTTTCATATGTTGCGCTAAAAAGCAAACTGATCAAAGGACCATTGCTAACACGCATATCAGGAGTATGTCTCATGTTGATGGGATTGCTCACTTTGCTAAATAAATGAGGGATTCACGTGAACATCTATTTCATATGTACAGGAAATACTTGCCGCAGTCCGATGGCGGAAGCAATATTCCAATCTCATAATAAAGAAGGAATGCACGTACGTTCAGCAGGAATCTATGCAATGGACGATGGTGACATTTCGGAAAATGCCAAACAAGTCATTCGTGAAGCCGGCATTGATTTCACACACTATTCCCGTCAGGTAAGTGGAGAGGATGTACGCTGGGCAGACCTTGTATTGACCATGACCTCTGCACATAAGCAACTAATCATGCAAGCTTTTCCTTTTGCTGCAGACAAAATATTCACCTTGAAAGAATACGTACGCCCATACGGTTCCCACGACGTGTCCGATCCATTTGGCGGTGACGTGTACATGTACCGTCAAACTTTCCAGGAGCTCACTCAACTGACGAATGAATTACATTCAAAATTAAATGAAGAACAATGACGGCTCTTAATGATTGGGAGCTGTTTTTTTGTAAAGCTAGATTTTCAGGTTTTAAGATTTAATAGTTTTGTTTTCGCTACGCTCCTGTTTTGAAGAAGTGATATCTCACAACAAGTAGACTTGTGAGACAAGTTTTTGCTGTCTTTTTCGTTTGTGAAAAATTTAACGCTCAAACTGGCTAGTTTATTGATCAATCTAGAGATTTATCACTCAACCTGGAGATTTATCAATCAAATTGAATGATTTATCGCTCAAACAAGTCTCGTTGGCAAGTTAACTTAAGGAGACGGCAGGCTTCATTTCTAGATAAACAACTTCGAAATGGAGATATGCGCCAATGAAATAAAGAAAACCACCTCTGATTCCTCCATATCCCCTTACGAATTCAAGTTAACCCAAATCAAAGAATGGCTAGAAAGGCACTTTGCGCTTTTCTTAGTAAAAATGGTAAGATAAAAGCGAATATGAATAGAAATGAGGGACTGAAATGAATATCGCGATATCTTCCGATCACGGGGGCAATACTTTGCGTAAAGAAATTACTTCTTTACTTGACGAGCTGGGACACACATATCAGGATTTCGGTCCACAAACGAGCGATTCAGTCGATTATCCGGACTATGCAGGACCTGTTTCAGAGGGGGTTGCTACTGGGAAATTTGACCGAGGCATCTTAATTTGCGGTACAGGTATTGGCATGTCAATTGCAGCCAATAAAATCAAAGGAATCCGATGTGCATTGGTTCACGATGTGTTCAGCGCAAAAGCGACACGTGGCCATAATGATTCCAATATATTAGCAATGGGCGAACGCGTAATTGGTGGCGGCCTGGCTCGTGAAATTGTGAAAACATGGTTGGAAAGCGAATTTGAAGGTGGACGTCACGAACGTCGCGTCGCAAAACTTTCAGAACTCGAAAACAAATAGAGGAGTTTGGTCATATGGATGCACACACAATGTGGCAGCCGCAACTCGAACAATTGCTCAGTGAGTTTGCGACACAAGTCACGTTCACACCAGGGCAAATCATTGTTATCGGTTGCTCGACCTCTGAGATTGTTGGAAAACGAATTGGCTCGGCAGGAGGGCTTGAAGTGGCGGAAAGCTTATTCGAACCGTTGCAAGCATTTGCAAGCAAGCATGAGATTCATTTAGCTTTTCAAGGATGCGAACATATTAACCGAGCGCTAACGATGGAAAGACAAACGGCACATACCTATGGTCTAGAACCGGTAAATGTCATTCCAGTTCAAAAAGCGGGAGGTTCCATGTCTGCCTACGCCTATACACATTTCAATGATCCGGTTGTGGTCGAGCAAGTAAAAGCCCATGGTGGCATCGATATTGGACAAACTTTGATCGGCATGCACATCAAGCCTGTAGCAGTGCCGATCCGAACATCTGTAAAACAAATTGGTGAAGCGATTGTCACACTCGCTACTACCCGTCCGAAACTCATCGGCGGAGAGCGAGCAGTATATAAAATCAAGTAGACATAAAGGGGATATGGACACATGAAGAAGATTGCTGAGCAAGACAAAGCTATTTTTGAAGCAATGACTGCTGAAAAAACACGTCAACAAGGGAATATCGAATTAATTGCATCTGAAAACTTTGTTTCAGAAGCAGTAATGGAAGCTCAAGGATCTGTATTAACGAATAAATATGCAGAAGGCTACCCAGGAAAACGTTATTATGGTGGCTGTGAACACGTAGACGTAGTGGAAAACATTGCGCGTGACCGTTTGAAAGAAATTTTTGGAGCGGAACATGCGAACGTGCAACCACATTCTGGCTCTCAAGCAAATATGGCGGTTTACATGACTGTACTTGAGCAAGGCGACACGGTTTTGGGAATGAATTTATCCCATGGCGGTCACTTGACGCATGGTTCTTCGGTCAACTTCAGCGGGATTCAATATAAATTCGTTGAATACGGTGTGGACGAAATGACTGAAACAATCGATTACTCGGATGTGCGCGAAAAAGCCTTGCAACATAAACCAAAAATGATTGTTGCTGGAGCAAGCGCGTATTCACGTACACTTGATTTTGCTAAATTCCGTGAAATTGCAGATGAAGTAGGAGCGTACTTAATGGTTGATATGGCTCACATTGCTGGCTTAGTAGCAGCTGGAGAGCATCCAAATCCAGTACCTCATGCTCACTTTGTAACGTCAACGACACACAAAACACTTCGTGGCCCACGTGGCGGATTGATTCTTACAACCGAAGAATTTGCGAAGAAAATTGATAAAACAATTTTCCCGGGGATTCAAGGTGGTCCATTGATGCATGTAATCGCTTCGAAAGCAGTAGCATTTGGAGAAGCACAACAACCTGAATTCAAAACGTATATTCAACAAGTGGTCAAAAATGCGAAAGCATTATCTAACTGCTTAATTGATGAAGGCATTGATGTTGTTTCAGGCGGCACGGACAATCACTTACTGCTCGTTAACTTAAAGTCTTTGAACTTAACTGGTAAAGTAGCAGAAAAGTTATTGGACGAGGTTGGCATTACAGTGAACAAAAATACGATTCCTTTCGATAAAGAAAGCCCATTCGTTACTTCAGGTATCCGAATTGGAACACCAGCTGTAACATCTCGTGGTTTCAAAGAACCAGAAATGAAAGAAATCGCGTCAATCATGTCGAAATTATTGAAAAACCACGAAGACGAAGCAGTTCATAAAGAAGCGGCTGAACGAGTAGCAGAACTTACTTCTAAGTTCCCTCTTTATCAGGTATAGAAGAATTGATTTTTGCATAATGTATTGAAGGACTTCTCCCATTTGGAGAAGCCCTTCTTTTTTATGGAAAATCATTCTATTTGAAATATTGAAATACTATAATAGTAATTCAATATTAGAAATTATTTTGGCTAAAATAATGTTCAGCCGAGTGATATTGGGGTATTCCTACCATTACCTCAAGACCGTAAAGTTTGGGGAATAATTACCAAAATATAGTGTGGGAGGCATATTCATCTATTTTGAATAGTAAAATCGTCGCTTGCTACTAGCACATATGTAACTAGTCAAACTATTAGAAATGTTTTATATTTATATAATACTTATTTTAAAAGAGTATTATAAATTGAAAAACTATTTTTCATCACGAAGAACAGAAGAACTAAGGGGGATTTAAATATGAAGGGCAAGACGCAACCAAAAGGTCTTCAACGGGGGCTTGAAGAAAGGCATATAACACTGATGTCTTTAGGAGCAGCCATCGGAGTAGGACTGTTTCTTGGATCTGCAACTGCAATAAAGTTAGCAGGACCGAGTATTTTATTTGGATATGCATTCGCCGGGATGATGATGTTCTTTATTATGAGAGCACTTGGGGAAATGGCTATTCACAAACCAGTAGCGGGTTCGTTTAGTAAATACGCACGTGATTACTTAGGACCGTTGGCAGGATACATAACTGGATGGAATTATTGGTTCTTATGGGTCGTAACTTGTATGGCCGAAATCACGGCTGTTGGTATTTATATGGAATACTGGTATCCAGACACGCCGCGCTGGATTTGGGCTTTAGCAGCATTAGTTGCAATGGCTTCGATTAACTTTTTAGCAGTCAAAGCGTATGGTGAATTGGAGTTCTGGTTTGCTTTAATTAAAATCGTCACGATTATCGCGATGATCTTTATTGGGGCAGGCATGATTGTATTTGGTATTGGTAACGGGGGCATCGCAACCGGTATCAGTAATTTATGGGAACACGGGGGCTTCTTCCCGAACGGAATTGAAGGACTTTTATTATCTCTGCAAATGGTTATGTTTGCTTTCCTTGGTATTGAAATGATTGGTGTAACAGCTGGAGAAGTCAAAAATCCAGAGAAATCGCTTGCAAAAGCGATTGATTCGGTTTTCTGGCGCATTTTGATTTTCTATGTAGGGGCACTATTTGTCATCATGTCCATTTATCCATGGGAGGAAATCGGATCAAAAGGAAGCCCGTTTGTAATGGCATTTGAACAAATCGGTATTCCGGGCGCAGCTGGTATCATCAACTTCGTTATTTTGACAGCAGCACTATCTTCTTGTAACAGTGGGATTTTCAGTACTGGAAGAATGTTGTTTAACTTAGCAGAACACGGTGAAGCTCCAAAGAAATTTGCAAACCTGACAAGAAACGGTGTTCCAGGAAAAGCCGTTATTGCAACAGCAATAGTTTTACTGGTTGGGGTAATTTTGAATTATATAGTGCCGGCTAAAGTATTTACATGGGTAACGAGCATCGCAACTTTCGGTGCTATCTGGACGTGGGGGATTATTTTGGTTTCTCAAATCCAATTCCGTAAGAAACTAAAACCTGCGGAGAAAGCAAAACTGAAATACAAAGTTCCTTTCTTCCCGATCACATCTTATATTGCACTTGCTTTCCTAGTGTTTGTTATCGTTGTAATGGCATATTCCCCGGATACAAGAATCGCACTTGTTGTTGGGCCACTATGGCTAGTTTTCTTAACAGTTTATTATTATGGAAAAGGGTTCCACAAAAAGAACCGAGCCCATCACACGAAGTAAAATAGTGTGGAATTTTAAGGCACCATGGACGATTAGTCTGTGGTGCTTTTCTTATTTTTTCGACAGACATGATTTGAAAGGATAAAAATAGGGTTAAATACATTATAAGGTAATTTCCATTAGGAAAAACTTGGTGTGCATGTATTGAGAATTCAAATAAATTATATAAAAGGAATAAACATTCGCGAAAGGGAACAAATCAAAATAAGAGAGGGAATAAACACTCCTCTCCAATTGGAAAGGAACCTTTCAATCAATCATCTTGTCATATAAACGAAACTTTCTTAAAAATGTAAATATGAAGGGAGTCGAGCGTAACCGTTTTTTTCTGCTATAATAGATAAAGTTTGAACGTTAAAGGAGAGGACAAAATGGGAAAAGTATACGTATTTGATCATCCATTGATCCAACATAAATTAACATACATCCGTGACAAGAAGACGGGTACGAAAGAATTTCGCGAATTGGTAGATGAAGTAGCAACATTGATGGCTTTTGAAATTACACGCGATATGCCTCTTGATGATGTTGAAGTAGAAACGCCAGTAACAACAGCTAAAGCAAAAGTTTTATCTGGTAAAAAATTAGGCATCGTGCCAATTTTGCGTGCCGGTATCGGTATGGTAGACGGTATTTTAACATTAATCCCAGCGGCTAAAGTCGGACATATCGGCTTATACCGTGATCCAGAAACTTTACAGCCTATCGAATATTATGTGAAGCTCCCAGCGGACGTTGAAGAGCGTGATTTTATATTAGTTGATCCAATGCTTGCAACGGGTGGATCTGCACTTGTTGCAATCAATGCTTTGAAAAACCGCGGTGCAAAAAGCATTAAATTTATGTGCTTAATCGCTGCTCCAGAAGGTGTAGAGGTTCTTCAACAAGCACACCCTGATGTTGATATCTACATTGCTGCCCTTGACGAAAAATTGGACGACCATGGTTACATCGTGCCAGGACTTGGCGATGCTGGTGACCGTTTGTTCGGAACAAAATAAGTAAGGAAGTGCTTTGACCTTGACGAAAAAATGGAAAGTCATGACGATTTTTGGGACACGCCCAGAAGCAATTAAAATGGCACCACTCGTATTGGAATTAGAAAAACATACAGACGAAATCGAATCCATCGTGACCGTAACGGCGCAACATCGCCAAATGCTTGACCAAGTATTGGACACATTCGGCATTACACCTGACTTCGATTTGAACATTATGAAAGACCGCCAGACTTTAATCGACGTGACAACACGTGGACTTGAAGGATTGGATGTAGTCATGAAAGAATCGAAGCCCGACATCGTCTTGGTACATGGCGATACGACAACGACTTTCATTGCAAGCTTAGCGGCTTTCTATAACCAAATCGCAGTTGGTCACGTAGAAGCGGGACTTCGTACATTTAATAAATACTCACCATACCCTGAGGAAATGAACCGCCAATTAACTGGTGTTATGGCAGACCTGCATTTCTCACCAACGGAAGTATCTGCAGATAACCTTCGCCGTGAAAACAAACCGGAAGATCGCATTGTCGTAACAGGCAACACGGCGATTGACGCGTTGAAAACAACGGTTCGCGAAGAGTACTCTCATCCTGTACTGGAACAAATCGGCTCAGACCGAATGATTTTATTGACGGCACACCGTCGTGAAAACTTGGGTGAACCGATGCGCAACATGTTCCGTGCAATCAAACGTTTGATTGAAGAACATGACGACGTACAAGTTGTCTACCCAGTTCATATGAATCCTGCTGTACGTGAAATAGCTAGTGAAATCCTTGGAAATGATCCACGCATTCACTTGATCGAGCCTCTAGAAGTACTCGATTTCCATAACTTCGCAGCACGTTCTTTCATTATATTGACTGATTCAGGCGGAGTGCAGGAAGAAGCACCTTCTTTAGGGAAACCGGTTCTTGTATTGCGCGATACGACTGAACGTCCTGAAGGAATCGCGGCAGGAACATTGAAGCTAGCGGGTACGGACGAAGAAACAATTTATGGTTTAGCAAAAGAATTGCTAACGAACGAAGAAGCTTATGCATCGATGTCTCATGCGTCTAACCCGTATGGTGACGGTGAAGCATCAAGACGAATCGTTGAAGCGCTGAAAGACTATTTAAATAAGTAGAAAAAAGGAAAAGGGACAGCCTCGGCAGTCCCTTTCACTATGACATTGTTAGGGAATTGTATTAGAAAACGTGAATTTTAGATATAGTTGTCCGAATTCTAGATAAACTTAGGTGAAATCTAGATAACGTTACTCGAATTGAAGATATCACCACACAAAATGCAGATAACCTTCTTCGAATACGAGATAAACATCGAGATAACCACTACTAAACAATCTGCACCAGCACCAAAAAAAGATATTTCATAACAACTCAGCCTGCTGTTTGCAAATTTGTCGACAATATGTCGATTGAGGCGACTTTGTGAAGTTTTTCACGGGAATCAATTGACATCATTTTACCCCTATTGTATGCTTACAAAGGGTATGAATGAGAGGGCTTTCATGTGTATAATTCACGTTGAAACCTTGTCGTATCTGCTTTCTATTAGATTCGCGATTTTTACAAAGTCATGCAAAAACGTGAGGATCACCATGCGTCAAACGAGACGTCCTTTACAAGAAATGGCCCTTTATTCGGCTATTCTCTCACAACTTGTTGGTTCTATTTTAATAGGAGTTTTCACTGGAATGTGGCTCGATGACAAAATAGACACCACCCCGTTATTTTTAGTGCTTTTTCTGTTCATTGGCCTTGCAGTCGGTGTAACAGCCATGATCTTGACCATTCAAAAGAGTGAATCATGATTTAAACCGTTATTTATGTATAGGAAGAAACTCATTTAACAGTTTCAACAGTAAGACCATACATAGAAACTACTTTCCGTTTAAACACCCTTTGCAAGAATTTCTTTCGGTTTGACATGGAGAATGTCGAAATCAGGAAGAAGCATGAATTCAGTAATCTCGATTGTCTTCTATTAATAGTAGACAGGATTATATACATGAAAAACTCTATACCGAATTGTGAAAGAGAGGTGAATGCACGTGCATCATGAGAACCCGACGGTGGTATGGCTTGGGCTTACGTTCAACCTATCAAACGTTATGATGCTAACAGTAACGGCACTTATCGTTCTATTAATCGCAGTAGTTTCTACTCGGAACTTAAGTTTAAAGCCAACTGGTATGCAAAATTTTATGGAGTGGTTAATGGACTTCGTAAAAGGGATTATCAAAAGCAATATGGACTGGAATACAGGTGGACGATTCCATGTTCTAGGTATTACGCTTATCATGTTCATCTTTGTAGCGAACATGTTAGGTCTACCATTTTCAATCGTTATCAATGGTGAATTGTGGTGGAAATCTCCAACCGCAGATCCAATCATAACGATGACGTTAGCGGTTATGGTCATGATATTAACTCATTACTATGGCATCAAGTTAAAAGGTCTTTCCGAGTACGGAAAAGATTTCTTGAAACCTTTACCGTTCCTTCTGCCCCTTAAGATTGTAGAAGAGTTCGCCAATACGGTGACACTTGGTCTTCGACTTTACGGGAACATTTATGCAGGGGAAGTATTGCTAGGGTTACTAGCAGGTATTGGTGGCGCAAGTATTTTTGGTTTTGCAGGAGCATTGATTCCAACATTAGCTTGGCAAGGTTTCTCGATTTTCGTCGGAACGATTCAATCGTTCATCTTCGTCATTTTAACAATGGTTTATATGTCTCACAAAGTGAGTCATGATCATTAAGTATAACTTGTTCAATACTTGAACAAAGAAAAAACAAATTTCAAGGAGGCAACACACACATGGAAGGTTCAATTGGTATTTTAGCAGCAGCAATCGCAATCGGTTTAGGAGCTCTAGGAGCAGGTATCGGTAACGGATTAATCGTTTCAAAAACAATCGAAGGTATGGCTCGCCAACCTGAAGCACGTGGATTATTACAAACAACAATGTACATCGGGGTTGCATTAGTAGAAGCCCTTCCTATCATCGCAGTAGTTATCGCGTTCATCGTTTTAAACAAATAATATATATATACTCACAAATGGTAATGGCGAAGTTGATCTTTGACGATTCTTCGTCATTCTCTTATGAATATTGATCGTTCTTAAACATAGAAAATCCATCTGTTTAGATTCAGATAAAGACTTGAAGCTCTTGAAGGGAGTGAAACAATCGTGTTTTTGGATTACCTCGTCCTAAATGCCACTACAGAACATGCTGTAAAAGCACTTAACACTGGTGACATTTTTGCTACTTTAATCGTTTTCATCCTTTTAATGGTCCTATTGAAGAAATTCGCATGGGGTCCGTTGATGGGAGTAATGAAGCAACGTGAAGAGTTAATTGTTAGTGAAATCGAAGCAGCTGAAAAAAGCCGCCAAGAATCACATCAATTACTTGAAGAACAACGTGCCTTATTAAAAGAAGCACGCACAGAAGCACAAGCGATTGTTGAAAACGCGAAGCAACAAGGCGATGCACAACGTGAAGAAATCATCACAACTGCACGCGCTGAAGCAGGCCGTTTGAAAGAATCAGCTGTCCGTGAGATTGAAACAGAAAAAGAAAAAGCTATCGCAGCAGTACGCGAAGAAGTTGTATCTCTATCTGTTCTTGCAGCATCTAAAGTTCTTGGAAAACAAATTTCTGAAGAAGATAACCGTGCGTTAATCGAAGAAACGATTGCGAAGGCAGGCGATGTAGTGTGAGTCAATCAACTGCAGCGAAACGTTATGCCCTAGCATTGTTTCAACTAGCACAACAACATAACCAACTAGCTCACGTGGAAGAAGATTTCCGTGAAGTGAAAGTGGTATTTAAAGAAAATCGTGAATTGCAGGTTATGCTTGCTTCTCCAAAGCTTTCTTTAGACCGTAAAAAAGAGTTGATTCGTGAGTTATTCGGTAAAGCTAATCCATTCGTAGTGAATACACTGCAAGTGTTGATTGACCGTAAACGAATCAATGAAGTAGTGGCAGTAGCTACTGAATTTGAAACACTTTCAAACGAAGCACAAGGTATTGCTGACGCGAAAGTATTCTCTACACGTCCTTTGACTGATGATGAGCGTGCGGCGATTTCGTCTGCATTTGCACACAAAGTAGGGGTGAACTCTTTACGCATTGAAAACGAAATTGATCCATCATTGATTGGTGGCATTCGTCTTCAAATCGGGAATCGTATTTTCGATAGCAGCGTAAGCGCTAAGCTAGACCGCTTGAAAAAACAACTTATTGGTTAATATTATGAAACGAAAGAGGTGACATACATGAGCATCAAAGCTGAAGAAATCAGTGTCTTGATTAAACAGCAGATTGAAAATTATCAATCTGAGATGAAAGTTAGCGATGTGGGTACAGTTATCCAAATTGGTGATGGTATCGCTCGTGCTCATGGTCTCGACAACGTCATGGCTGGAGAGTTATTGGAATTCTCTACCGGTGTTATGGGTATGGCACAAAACTTAGAAGCGAACAACGTAGGTATCGTTATTCTAGGACCATATGCAGATATCAAAGAAGGCGATGAAGTACGTCGTACAGGCCGTATTATGGAAGTACCAGTTGGACCAGAATTGATTGGCCGTGTTGTCAATCCACTAGGCCAACCAGTTGATGGCTTAGGCCCAATCAACACAACAAAAACTCGTCCAATCGAAAGCCCAGCACAAGGTGTTATGGCCCGTAAATCGGTTCATGAACCATTGCAAACTGGGATCAAAGCAATTGACGCACTAGTGCCGATCGGCCGTGGTCAACGTGAGTTAATCATCGGTGACCGTCAAACAGGTAAAACAGCTGTTGCGATCGATACAATCCTTAACCAAGCTGACCAAAACATGATTTGTATTTACGTAGCAATCGGTCAAAAAGAATCGACTGTTCGTAACGTAGTTGAAACGCTTCGTAAAAACGGCGCATTAGAATACACAATCGTTGTTACTGCATCAGCATCTCAACCAGCTCCATTATTGTACCTAGCTCCTTACACAGGTATTACAATGGCGGAAGAATTCATGTTTGATGGCAAGCATGTACTAATTGTTTATGATGATTTATCTAAACAAGCTGCTGCTTACCGCGAACTTTCATTATTACTTCGTCGTCCTCCGGGTCGTGAAGCATATCCAGGGGATGTATTCTACTTACATAGCCGCTTGTTAGAGCGTGCTGCTAAGTTGAATGAAACACTTGGTTCAGGGTCAATTACAGCTCTTCCATTCGTTGAGACACAAGCTGGAGATATCTCTGCTTATATTCCAACAAACGTAATTTCGATTACGGATGGACAGATCTTCTTACAATCTGACCTATTCTTCTCAGGTGTTCGTCCAGCAATCAACGCGGGTCTTTCAGTATCACGTGTTGGTGGTTCAGCTCAAATTAAAGCAATGAAAAAAGTTGCGGGTACACTACGTCTTGACTTAGCTGCATTCCGTGAACTTGAAGCATTCGCTCAATTCGGTTCTGACCTTGATAAAATAACTCAATCAAAATTAAACCGTGGTGCACGTACAGTAGAAGTATTGAAACAAGACTTGAACAAACCGCTTAAGGTTGAAAAACAAGTTATTATTCTTTACGCTCTTACACGTGGTCACTTAGATGATATTCCAGTTCAAGATATCGTTCGTTTCGAGAACGAATTGCACAGCTGGTTAGATTCAAACCACACAAACGTTTTAGATCACATCCGTACAACAAAAGATCTTCCTGCTGACGAAGACTTAGTAAACGCGATCTCAGCGTTTAAAAAGACATTTGCTAAATCAGAGTAATCTTTTTGGATGAATAAAAAACGATAAGGTGGTGAAATACCAGTGGCATCATTACGCGACATTAAAAGCCGAATAACATCGACAAAGAAAACGAGCCAGATTACAAAAGCGATGCAAATGGTGTCGGCTTCGAAATTGAACCGTGCAGAATTGAATGCGAAATCATTCGTTCCTTACATGGCGAAAATTGAAGATGTCGTAGGAGCAATCGCTTCAGGAACTAGCGATAATGGGCATGCAATGCTCAAATCTCGCCCTGTAGTTAAGACAGCTTACCTCGTCATCACTGCTGACCGTGGACTTGCGGGTGCATACAACAGTAACGTGTTACGTGCTGTAACGAATGCAATTCGTGAACGTCACACATCAAATGATCAATTTGTAGTCTTTGCAGTTGGACGTATCGGTCGTGATTTCTTCACGAAACGCGGCATTACAGTAATTGAAAGTGCAGTCGGTTTACCGGATCAGCCTTCATTTGCTGATATTAAAGAAATAGCGCGCAAGGCTGTTGGTATGTTCACAGAAGGTATGTATGATGAACTTTATATGTACTACAACCATTTTGTTAGCGCCATTCAACAAGACGTTACAGAGAAAAAGGTGCTTCCGTTAACGGACATCGCTATGACAAGCACGGCTGCTTCATATGAATTCGAGCCTTCAGGCGAAGCAATTCTTGAAGTACTACTTCCACAATATGCGGAAAGCTTGATCTACGGTGCTTTACTAGACGGCAAAGCAAGTGAACATGCTGCACGTATGACAGCAATGAAGAGCGCAACCGATAACGCAAGTGAACTAATCAGTTCATTGACATTACAATTCAACCGTGCACGTCAAGCAGCGATTACCCAAGAAATTACGGAAATCGTCGGCGGCGTAGCGGCTCTAGAATAGAAGAAGTAAGTAAGACAGGAGGGAACAAGTATGAACATAGGACACGTTCTTCAAGTAATGGGTCCAGTTGTTGACGTTAAGTTCAACAACGGCCAGTTACCAGCAATCTATAACGCATTGACAGTTGCGATTGAACGTCCAAACCAAGAGCCAACAACGTTAACTCTTGAAGTTGCGTTACACCTTGGTGACGACTCTGTCCGTACAGTAGCTATGTCATCTACAGATGGCTTGAAACGTGGTGCGGAAGTTACAGACGCTGGATCAGCAATTACAGTTCCAGTTGGTGACATCACATTAGGTCGTGTATTCAACGTACTTGGTGAAGTAATTGACTTAGGCGAAGAGATCCCGGCTGAATTACGCCGTGACCCGATTCACCGTCTTGCACCAACGTTCGAACACCTTTCAACAGAAGTTGAAATTCTTGAAACAGGAATCAAAGTAGTAGACTTATTAGCTCCTTATATCAAAGGTGGTAAAATCGGTCTCTTCGGTGGTGCCGGTGTAGGTAAAACTGTACTTATTCAAGAATTAATCAATAACATCGCACAAGAACACGGCGGTATCTCGGTATTCGCAGGTGTTGGTGAGCGTACGCGTGAAGGAAATGACTTATTCCACGAGATGAGCGATTCTGGCGTAATCAAGAAAACAGCAATGGTATTCGGTCAAATGAACGAGCCGCCTGGTGCACGTATGCGTGTTGCCTTGACTGGTTTGACAATGGCTGAGTATTTCCGTGATGAGCAAGGTGCAGACGTACTATTGTTCATCGATAATATCTTCCGTTTCACTCAAGCAGGTTCTGAGGTATCAGCCCTTCTAGGTCGTATGCCATCAGCCGTTGGTTACCAACCAACACTTGCTACTGAAATGGGTCAATTGCAAGAGCGTATCACGTCTACTAACGTAGGTTCTGTAACATCGATTCAAGCGATTTACGTACCTGCCGATGACTATACGGATCCAGCTCCAGCAACAACATTTGCTCACTTAGATGCAACAACAAACTTAGAACGTAAACTTTCTGAGATGGGTATTTACCCAGCGGTAGATCCTTTGGCTTCAACTTCTCGTGCATTGTCACCTGAAATCGTTGGCGAAGAGCACTACTCAGTTGCTCGTCAAGTACAATCAACACTTCAACGCTACAAAGAACTTCAAGATATCATCGCGATTCTTGGTATGGATGAGTTATCTGATGATGACAAGTTAACGGTTAACCGTGCTCGTCGTATTCAGTTCTACTTATCTCAAAACTTCCACGTAGCTGAGCAATTCACTGGCCAAAAAGGTTCATACGTACCGGTTAAAGAAACAGTTCAAGGATTCAGACAAATTCTTGATGGTAAATATGATCACCTACCTGAAGATGCATTCCGTTTAGTTGGACGCATTGAAGAGGTTATTGAAAAAGCGAAAAGCATGGGCGTTGAAGTTTAATAACAGGGACCAGGAGGGGAAAAAATGAAGACCATCAAAGTCAATATTGTCACTCCCGACGGCCCGGTATACGATTCTGAAGTCAACATGATCATTGCCTCTACAACAACTGGTGAAATTGGTGTGCTACCTGGACACATTCCAATGGTTGCTCCACTTAAAGTGGGTGCCATTCGTCTGAAAAAGGAAGGAACAACTGAAATCGTAGCAGTAAGCGGCGGTTTCTTGGAAGTCCGACCTGACCAAGTATCCATTCTAGCTCCATCAGCTGAAGTAGCTAGCACAATTGATATCAATCGTGCGAAAGAAGCAATGAAACGTGCTGAAGAACGTCTGAACTTATCAAAACAAGACGACGTCGATTTCAAACGTGCGGAACTATCATTGAAACGCGCAATGAATCGTATCAACGTTAATGAGGGTAACATCTAATAAAAGATGGCGAGTCGAGGAGTAGTATTCTCCTCGACTCGTTTTTTTATTTGATAGGTGGGGGTCTCTCTATTTCACAGATCGATATAGAGGATTCACTGTTGTTTATTTACAATGCGCAATGTTATATCTGAATGTAATGAATGTATTTCTGGAAATGAGTTTTCAATCTCCAATTTCATTTTTCAACACAATTCGTAACGTGATAAGTTTATTAACTTAATTTTTCACATTCGTACGTATGCTGCCAGACAACATCTTAACAAAAGTGTTTTCCTTACTTAATTCGACCACTTTTCATACAAAAAGGAGCAATCACCATGTATACACAAATTGGGCAACAAGCAATCCTTGGCATTTTATCGCATACATTTTTTATCGGAATTACATTTTTTGCACTTCGTGCTGTCATGATCGAAAAAGTTGTCAAAAAGCAACATGTTTTTCAAGTGCAACTACTATACATTCTTTTGAGCATTGCAATCGGTTCTTCAGTGTCGAACTTCTTTCTGCACATGTCGACTTGGTCGAAACAGATTCCGTTCCTCTTTTCATAAAGAGTCTCTTTATGTCCATAAAGATGAACGAGTTTCGTAGCTATGGCCATGGAGAGAACAAATATTACCCGGGAAATAAATTGTCGAAGGATGGTTTAATCCTAGTGTCGAAGGGAATTAGTAGGTAGAATAACTTAACAAAAAAGAGTTTAAAAGAGTTCCATTTTGACCGACACAAAGAACTTGTGACTTACGTATCATATAAAACAGTTACTTGTCAAAAAGTTCACAAAAAATGAGGGAATGGGTACTTGTGTTATACGAGAAATGTCTGTAATATGAGTAATGTTTTTATTCCTAATAAATGACATCATACGAGTTTAATCGACACATAGAGAAAAATCATTATATAAAACATGGAGGGTCAACATTGGATAAAATTATTGTAAGAGGCGGCCATAAGTTAACAGGGAAAGTAAGAGTAGAGGGTGCAAAAAATGCGGTACTACCGGTATTGGCAGCAGCTCTTTTAGCATCAAAAGGAAAAAACATCATTCGTGACGTAGCGAACTTAGCAGATGTTTACACGATAAATGAAGTATTGAAAAGTTTAGGTGCATCAGTGCAATATTTCCCAAAACAAAACGAAGTCATTATCGATTCTTCAGTTACATTATCAAGTGAAGCTCAATTCGAATACGTTCGTAAAATGCGTGCATCGATCTTAGTAATGGGACCGATTTTAGCTCGTAACGGCTTTGCGCGTGTAGCACTTCCAGGGGGCTGTGCAATCGGTTCTCGTCCAATCGATCAGCATTTAAAAGGTTTTGAAGCGATGGGCGCTGAAATCTCATTTGGTCATGGATTTGTTGAGGCAAGAACAGATGGTCGCTTAAAAGGTGCTAAAATTTATATGGACTTCCCAAGTGTTGGGGCTACTGAAAACATCATGACGGCGGCAGCATTAGCAGAAGGAACGACAATTCTTGAAAATGCTGCAAGAGAGCCGGAAATTGTAGATTTGGCGAACTTCATCAACGAAATGGGTGGACGTGTTATCGGGGCTGGTACCGACACGATTCGCATCGAGGGTGTAGAAGAATTAGAAGGTACACTTCACCATATCATTCCTGACCGTATTGAAGCAGGTACATTCATGGTGGCAGCTGCCATCACAAAAGGTGATGTAACAATCGAAAACGCAGTTCCTGAGCATATGGCAGCGTTAATTTCCAAAATGGAAGAAATGGGCGTTCATATCAATGAAGAAGAAGACGGACTTCGTATCCGTGCAACTGAAACATTGAAATCCGTGGATATTAAAACAATGCCGCATCCTGGCTTCCCGACTGACATGCAATCACAAATGATGGCATTGATGTTAACGGCAACTGGCACGGGAATGTTGACTGAAACGGTATTTGAAAACCGCTTTATGCACGTAGAAGAATTTCGTCGCATGAACGGGAATGTGAAAATTGAAGGTCGCTCGGTTATTATGCAAGGACCATCTGAACTTCAAGGCGCAGAAGTGGCAGCAACTGATCTACGTGCAGCTGCAGCATTAATTTTAGCGGGCTTGGCTTCAGAAGGCGTAACACGCGTTACTGAACTTTACCATCTTGACCGTGGATACGTGAACTTCCACTTGAAACTACAAGCACTTGGAGCAGACATTGAACGCGTTTCATCTGAATCTTCTGATGAAAAAGTAATGCAACAAACCGTTTAATCCATATCCTATCCTATTCCAAAAACCGACATCTTATACCCAAGATGTCGGTTTTTTTGTGGAAAATTTTATTCCCGTTAATACTCAGTTTTGGAAAGAGGGGGTATGGGGATATTTAGTGTATGCCATTTCTTTTTTATTTGTTCCTATTCGGGAAGCTCACTTTGTTTATATTAATCCATAACAGTAATTCCCCTCCGAATGAAGTGGGAGGGGGCAAGTTGGTTTGTTTACGCTTTACTCCTGTTAGAAGTGTGGCAATATTAACGGGAGGGAATTTTTATTCCCTTTCAAGATTTGTTCCTATTAAGGATACGTTTAATCCCTCTCGCGAGTACTTTATTCCCGTTCGCCCAGTTACTTCCAAAAAATATCCATAGAAGTGTAAAATGGTTTTGTTTCCGTTGCGATGCTGATAAGAGATCTCGACGTACGATATGAAGAAACCCATTTGAAATCTAGATTTACTCGCATTAAATCCAGATAAATTCTAATGCTCTCTGTAATTCATATTCTTTACTCTATCATCATATATTCCACCATGAGATACTTAGCCATTGTTATCACCTGTCTCTGTTTATTCCTCCTGCCACTGCAAATAATTAAGAAACTACCGCAACAAGGGCAAGTGTCAGCACCCGAACCCGAAACCGACAATGTTGTAGCTTGTGAACCTATACTAATTCGCGTGGAAGGGCATGCTGAGCCGTTTCCATTAGAGGACTATGTCAAAGGTGTCGTACAAGCAGAAATGCCAGCTACGTTCAAGCTAGAGGCCTTAAAAGCGCAAGCAATTGCCGCACGAACATTCGCACTCAAAACAACCAATTTTGGTTCAAAATCTATTAAACCAACTACTTCACACCAAGCGTTCATCTCACCGAGTGAACGCATATCCCCTCCAAATATCGCACAAGCAATCACGGAAACTGCCTCACAAATTCTTACCTATAATAATGAACTCATCACAGCCATGTTTTTCTCCACGAGCAATGGGAAAACGGAAAGCGCGAAAGGGTATAGTGGCAACGACATTCCATATTTAGTCATCACGGATAGCCTGGGGGATACCATATCTCCGAAGTTCAACAACACGAAAACATTCACCCTGAAAGAATGGAACGAGGCATTCGGCTTTAATTGGACAGCCGATCACTTCAAGACACTGGTGCTGACGCCAAATGAATCACAACGAGTCAAACAAATGACGACCACTCAGCACGAATGGACAGGCCGTGAAATAAGGGATATTTTAGGGCTCCCCTCCACGGATTTCGAAATTGATGCATCCAATCCAAATCTTATCACCGTATCAACGAAAGGATACGGGCATGGCGTCGGGATGAGTCAATACGGAGCAAACGCTATGGCGCAGGAAGGGAGTAAGGTAGAGGAGATTTTGAAACACTACTATCCGAAGACGGAAATAAAAAATTTCCAATCTATTCAACCAGGATGTTTAAAACCTTGAATCGCTGACAACACTAGCATCAGAGGTGATGAATATGCGAGAGGAAAAATCTAATAATCCTTCTCTACCAAAAAAACCAAGTAAAAAACAAACGTGGCTATGGCCAGCGATTTACGTAGGGTTTTCGCTGCTATTTGTCGGCATGATCTGGGGGTACAATGCGTTTATTGATTCTGATAATGTCGCAAAAGGTCCACGAACAGAAGACACGGGAGCAAAAGAAGTTGCTGTAACGTCTCAAAAAGAGTCAATGAAATTCCCATTTGACGAAGCGATGCTTGACCAAATGACAATTCTGCAAGATTTCTATGATCCTACTGCAACGGACGAATCACAAGAAAATTCTCTTCTTGTATTCAACCAAACTTACGAAACAAGTAGCGGTGTGACCATCTCAATTGAAGGCGAACCGTTTGAAATTTTAGCTGCAATGAGTGGTACAGTAAAAGAAGTAAATCTTGATCCATTCCTTGGGGACGAAATCGTTCTAGAACATGAAGACGGCCTACTTACACAATACCGTTCCGTAAAAGAAATTTCAGTGAAAGCCGGTGACCATGTACAACAAGGTCAACCTATGGCAACTGCTACTGAAAATGAATTCAACCCAACAGCTGGCGTTCATTTACAGTTTGAAGTGTATGACAAGGGAGAAGCAATTAATCCACGTACGTACTTAGCGTTCTAATTCCCAACTTTAAGGCATACGGTATAGGAAACGTTCGGTACGGAAGGATGCGGTCTTGCACGAACAGATCCGGAAACGTTGCCTAGAGCTTGGCGTATTGGTGCATGAAACGGGCTTAACGGTACGCGCGGTTGCAAAGAAAACGGGCTACTCGAAAAGCACGGTGCACAAAGATTTAACAGAACGTTTAAAACTAGTAAATGAAGCACTGGCCAAAGAAGTTAGTGAAATCCTTGCCTATCATAAGTCGATTCGGCATATCCGGGGCGGGGAAGCAACGAAACAGATGTGGAAACTTAAAGAGGAACACACAGAAGAAACGCCATGACGATTACTCGTCATGGCGTTTTTTCATGCGGTTAAAAGAACACCGAAGCTTCGTTTTCAGAACAGGACTATTTACTAAAAAAGATGTAATTATTTGCTCGCTATGATAGAATAGTCAGTTAGTAGAGACAAAGATAGAGAAAGTCAACTATTATGGGATTTGTAGGAAGGGGAAACAAGGTTCATGTTTGCTAAAGATATTGGAATTGACCTTGGAACGGCTAACGTTTTAATACATGTAAAAGGTAAAGGCATTGTATTAAACGAGCCTTCAGTAGTAGCAATGGATCGCAAAACGAAACGTGTGTTGGCAGTAGGCGAAGAAGCACGTAAAATGGTAGGGCGTACTCCCGGAAATATAGTGGCGATTCGTCCGCTAAAAGACGGAGTAATCGCTGATTTTGATGTGACTGAAGCGATGCTGAAACACTTTATTAATAAATTGGATGTAAAAGGATTTTTATCAAAGCCACGTATCTTAATTTGTTGCCCAACGAATATCACAAGTGTGGAACAAAAAGCGATTCGTGAAGCGGCGGAGAAATCTGGCGGCAAAAAAGTTTTCCTCGAAGAAGAACCAAAAGTGGCGGCGATTGGAGCGGGCATGGATATTTTCCAGCCAAGCGGAAATATGGTCGTTGATATTGGTGGGGGAACAACAGATATCGCGGTCCTTTCGATGGGCGACATTGTAACGTCCGAATCGATTAAAGTAGCCGGTGATGTGTTTGATAATGATATTTTACAGTACATAAAACGCGAATATAAGTTATTGATTGGCGAACGTACGTCTGAAGATATTAAAATAAGAATCGGTACGGTATTCGCTGGTGGACGCAAAGAAGAAATGGAAATCCGCGGCCGAGATATGGTTACAGGCTTGCCACGAACTATTCTAATCACTTCTGAGGAAATCGAAAAATGTTTGCGAGAATCCATTGCCATGATCGTGCAGGCTTCGAAAAATGTTCTGGAAAAGACACCTCCAGAATTATCTGCAGATATTATCGACCGTGGCGTGATTTTAACAGGTGGTGGCGCACTGATGCACGGCATTGATTTCTTGCTTGCACAGGAATTGAAAGTACCGGTTTTAATAGCCGAAAACCCAATGGACTGTGTAGCCATCGGTACAGGTATTTTGCTAAACAATATTGGCAAAGCTTCCACTCGACTGTAAAGATTACCAACAAATATACATGCACAATTGATGGACGATAAGGAGAACGGCGAATGACGAATGAAGTAAAAGACGAACAACAACAGGTAAAAACGCAGCCAGTTGCTTCAAACCGAAAACAGCACAAAGCTGAAAAAGCCGAAGCTAAGGGTCAAAAGAAAACTTGGTGGGTTCAAATACGTCTTTTCCCGATTTGGCTTCGTATTATTTTGGTTTTAGCTCTTGTCGTTGCTGCAATTGCAGCAGGATTAATTATTGGCTATGGTTACATCGGAGATGGTGAACCAAAAGACGCCCTTAAGTGGGAAACATGGCAACACATTTTGGACATTTTAAACGGGAAAGAGAAGTAAATCGACTCTTTGCACGTCTTTAGAAAAAAATATTGTCTAGCTACAAGCGCCAGCTCACACCTCCGGTTAGGTACACATGGGTCATGAAGGCTAGTGTCCCGACATGATGTCGGGACACTAGCCTTCATACCAAAACAATTCGAAAACAGATTTTCGATTCGTTTCTTCCACCATCGGAGTCGATCTGAAGTGGCGCTTTACGCTTTTCTTATGGAGGTTTTACAGTGACATTATCAGCTCAACAAATTCAAGCAATTTTACCACATCGTTATCCATTTTTATTGGTCGATCGAATTACTGAAATTGAAGACGGCAAACGTGCAGTTGGTTTGAAAAACGTTTCAATCAACGAAGATTTCTTCAATGGGCATTTCCCAGGATATCCTGTAATGCCAGGTGTTTTAATTATCGAAGCATTGGCACAAGTTGGTGGAGTAGCGTTATTGAACAAAGAAGAAAACAAAGGACGTCTTGCATTTTTGACTGGTGTAGATAACTGCCGTTTCAAACGACAAGTCGTGCCTGGCGATCAACTTCGCTTGGAAGTGGAATTCGTAAAACTTCGCGGGGCAATGGGCAAAGGTCATGCCATCGCGACAGTAGACGGCGAAATCGCATGCGAAACCGATATTTTATTTGCTCTCGGACCAATTGTTGAAAAAGAATAATCACTATTCAACAAGTACAAGTTGTTTAATGCTAATCGTCTGAGGGAATAATAAAACAGACGGTGTAGCCTTTCAAGTAGGAGGTTTTCCGCTTCATGTATAAAGAATTACCAACCGGAGTAAAAAGTAGCATTACACGCTCCATCAAAACCGTTTTCGAACATTATATGGCTTCGATTGAATGGTCTGAAAATCGTTTCAGTATGGAAGACTTCATTCAAACTTGGCGCATATATATAAGTGAAAGTGCTACATGGACAGACAAGATTTCTGAAGAATGTAAGCAAGATCCAGTATTTCACGAAGAAATTGCCAAAAAAATGAATCAAGCCATTGATAAAATTTTGAATGAGCCACCGTCTGAAGAACAAGTTGCAAAAATTGAAATTATGCAAGAACAACTCAACACTCATTATGATTATGCGTGTAAAGCGGAAGCGGCATACGTCGAATCCATTTTAAAAGAAAAACTAAACGCATAGTCGGATAGTTCCTTCCTTTCCCGGGCAACCTACAGTGAATCACATTAATTGTGGTGAACAATTGCCGGAAAGGAGGGAATTTTTTATGTGGAAAAAAGCAACGATGGTCTTTGGTATGAGTGCACTTTTACTTGTCGGATGTAACATGAATAACGACAAAGTACCAGGAAACGAAACCCCAATGGAAAACGACGTAAAAAACGATGTAAATGACGTAGAAAACAATGTAAATGACGACGTAAATGACGTACGAGAAGATACCCAAGATTTAGTGCCTGGTACTGAAGGTGAAAATCATGTGGACCCAACAAACGAAGATCAAAACAAAGATAATGATAAAGACATGATGAAAGACGCGAATACAGATGAAGAAGAAATCCTTGAAGATGACATGGATAGACGTGACGCGGATAACAAAGACGAATAATACTGAATTGTGAAGAATCCCGAATGTCTTTTCTGGACGAAATGAATCGAAAATTTGATTGAGTTTCTGAAGCTAAGACGCGAATTGGGCTCGCTTTAATACAAAAAAGACTCGGCTAAATTTCAGCCGAGTCTTTTTTTAAATGAGGTCGTTGTCGCATATCGTTTTCAAAGCGAGTAATAAGCTTTTCACCTGTTAATCCATCTTGGACAAGTTCTGTCAAAAGTTGCAAGGCATACTTACGCCGGGTGCGAATTAACATCCCTTTCAACAGCACCGAAACATAATCTCCAATTTCTTTGACAGCATATACTGCAACTTCAAAGCTTGCAGGTTCATTTTCAGGATACGAAATGACAACTTTCACTTCAACCAATTCCCCAGAACCATTGTATTGCTCAAATATCGTACTGTCTTTTTTATCGACATACATTTCTAATATCCATGATCGGTGGCTGTTTTCTTGATTGATGATGATGCCATCTACGAGAGGAATCGCAATGGTTTGGTCCCCTTGAACCAATGTCATAGACAACATTTTAAAGGTTTTCAATAAGCTCACAGCCTTTCCGCAAAGTTTAATTGACTCTATTATATCATAGACTTCAAAAATCTTAGAGAACTAGCCAAAACCGCATTTTAAAGAAATGCTTCACACTTAGAGCCACATGGTATAAGAAGAACTTTGTTAATATGTGGTACTTGCAAAATTAAATTTTTACAGGCTCAAAAGAGGGCAAAATTAATTTTTGGTCCTTTGCACACAATTAAATGTGCTTTGTACAATAAATTCAGTAACCTGAAAGGAGGTGAATAAATGAATCAAATCGGGATGATTGGCCGCATGACAAAAGATCCAGTATTTCGGCAATTGTCTGAAGGAAGGGTGCAAGCAAGTTTTGTGTTGGCTGTACAACGTACTTACAAAAGTGCAAAAGCGGATGAAGCAGATTTTGTATTATGCACTGTATGGGGGAAACTTGCTGAACACACAGTGAAGTATTGTGGAAAAGGCTCGCTTGTAGGAATCAGTGGACATATCCACTCGAGATCCTACCAAAAAGAAGATGGCAATCGAGTCTTCGTAACCGAAGTCATCGTTGAAGAAGTTCAATTCTTACAAACGAAACCGAAAGCAGGACAATCTTCAGAAATTCCTCATATGAAAAAAGAGTCGCAAGCGAAAGAAGACTTTATATTCTCTGAGGAAGAGCACAAAGAATTACCGGTTGTGTAACTATGTTTTCCACGGTAGACCGCACCGTTGGTTAGTACACAAGATTTCTCAATCCAAGAGAAAGGAATTCACCCAATGAAAGCTTCATCATCTGATCATCTCATTCGAATGGAACTACATATGGAACAACTAATTCGTATGATTGCGAATTTGAATGAGCGAATTCAAGTGCTCGAACACAAATTAACCGAACCCACATTACGCGTAGTGGGCAAATAAGATTTTACTAGATTGGCAAGAGAGGAAACCGGCCGCGTGAAGCACGGTCGGTCTTGTACATAGAAAAGTGTAGTAGGCCAAGATAGACCGACTCCGACGTTGGAACTGCCGACTCGAAAACCTGTTTTCGAACGAGACAGTGAAACGGAGGTGCGGTCTGGCCTGCGGAACTAGACATATAGAAAAGCGGAAAGCATCACTCTAGCTCAACACCGGCGCTGGAAGGCACGAAGCGAAAGCCCGCTTTCGCATGTATTTGGGAGGGGAGGCTAAGATCCGGACATCGTGTCCGAACGCCTTCATGACCCACATCCTGTGGGCCCAAGCTTAGGTGTGAGCTGGTGCTTGAAGCTGGACATAAGAAAAGTGTAGTAGGCCAAGATAGACCGACTCCGACGTTGGAACTGCCGACTCGAAAACCTGTTTTCGAATGAGACAGTGAAACGGAGGTACTGTCTGGCCAGCAGAACTAGACATATAGAAAAACTCAGCAGAGGAGGCTAGCAAGTTCGTACGCGGAAAGGGAGCCGATTCCCTCCAATTTTTATAAAATAAAATGCCTGCCGGAAATCCGACAGGCATCCATATAAACGTTAACCTAATGTAAGAAGTTCTTTTAAATCATCATCCGCTAGTTCAGTAATCCACTGGCTGGATTGGATCAAGTCTTCCGACAAAGCTTGTTTATCAGCTAGCAATTTGTCGATTTTCTCTTCAATCGTACCAATTGTCACGAATTTATGCACATGGACAAAACGCGTTTGACCAATGCGGTAGGCACGGTCAGTTGCTTGATTTTCAACCGCTGGATTCCACCAACGATCGGCATGCAATACATGATTTGCAGCAGTTAAGTTAAGTCCCGTTCCACCAGCTTTCAGTGACAAAAGAAACACAGGGAATTCTTTTTCCTGGAAGGATTCAACCAGACGGTCACGCTGTGCTTTTGGCATGCTGCCAGTTAAGAATGGCGGATCGATGTCGTGCAACTCGCTTAAGCAATGCTGTAGCAGATGACCCATTCCAATGTACTGGGTGAAAATGAGACATTGCTCACCGCGAGCGGCAATTTCTGCTGCCAAAGTGACGATGCGCGCCAGTTTTTCAGAACGCTCCATCATATACTCCGCTTCACCAAACCCCTCCTTCAGATAAAGGGCTGGGTGATTACACAATTGCTTCAGCTTGCTCAACATTTTTAAAATAAGTCCTTTTTTCTCAAAGCCGGTCAATGTTTCGAGTTTGAACAGCGTCTCCTGAATCAAGCTTTCATAGAGTGCTGCTTGCTCCGTCGTCAATGGGCAATACTCACGCTGTTCTTGTTTGTCCGGCAGGTTCAACAGCAAGTCTGGATCCTGCTTCGTACGTCTCAACAAGAAAGGACGGATTTTGTTTCGTAGTTTTTGTTTATGATTTTCCGACTCATCGCGTTCAATTGGTGCAATAAAGTTATCCTGGAACTTACGGAAGCTACCTAAATAGCCTTTATAAATGAAATCGAAAATGGCCCATAACTCAGACAAACGATTTTCAACTGGTGTTCCTGTCAATGCCAAATGATGTTCACCGCGTAACTTGCGGATCGCACGACTTTGCTTCGTGTGCATGTTTTTGATGTTCTGAGCTTCATCCAGAGTCACACTGGCCCATTCGATTTCACTTAACGCTTCAGCATCCTGAGAAGCCGTACCAAAAGTCGTCAATACGACATCCGGTTTCATGGAAATGAGTTCAGTAGCCAGTGATTCATCTTTGGAACGTGTTTGCCCGTAATGCACATGGACGTCCAAATCAGGCGCAAATCGTGCCAGCTCTTTTTGCCAGTTTCCTAAAACGGAAGTAGGGCAAATGATAAACGATGGCTTATCCGTTTGATTTGTGCGATGTACATGGAGCAAGTACGCAATCAGCTGTACTGTTTTTCCGAGACCCATATCATCCGCTAAACAGACGCCGAATCCTTGTTCACGCATAAACACAATCCAGTCAAAGCCCTGTTGCTGATAAGGACGCAGTTCCGTCAACAAATGAGGGGAAACAGTCGTAGTAGGCAGACCTTTCTTATCCTGTAGCTGTTCCAAATACTTTTGAAGGGATTGATTCAGTTCGAACTGGAATAATGGATCGTCCTCTTCTTCCAAATTATCTTCATCAAGTACGAGTGCTTCAGGCAGTTCACGGAACAATAATTCTTTCACGGTCCAGTCTTCAGCTTCCGTTTGTTCCATCAACTGGCGGATTTCATGCATCCAGTGTGAATCGATGCGGAACCATTCGTTACCGGCACGTATGTACTCACGATTTTCTTCAACCATTTGTTTGAATTGATCTTCAGTAATCGCTTGACCATTTAACGAGAAGTGCCAATCAAAAGTTAAAATTTCATTCAGACCGGCTGTTGTTTTAAACGAAGCGGTCTTGGCATTCGACTTGACGCGCAGTTTGGATTCTTTCACCGCTTTTAACCAACCTGGCAAAATCACTTCAAAACCAAGAGCTTGCAGGCGTGCTGCATCGTCACGCAAGAAATGGCGGACGTCCAAATCACTTAACGAACTAGATAAAAACCGATCCGCATCCGATTCCATATTCATTAATTCCAGCATATTGGATTGCGTTTCATACACATAAGGAGCATGAACTTTCCATTTATCAGGTAGCGCATTAGCGATTGAAGAATCTTTCTTCCGAAAAGCGGGAGTCCAGTGCACAGAACTTTTCTTGCCGCGAACCACAGTTTCCAATAGCCATTCATCCGAGAAGGACTCAGGCTCACTAAGCCGCAGTGCCACAATGACATCAGCATGCCCGCTTTGAGCTTGCAGAGGCCAACCGCCTTGTTTGAAAAAGGGAAGTAACGTAGGAATATCCGATAACGTCAACCCTGCGCCATACAGTTTCTGCTGAATGGCAGAAGTAAGCATCACTTTTGCAGCAGGTGGGACTTCTTCAGTTGTCAGTACTAGTGAGCCTTCTTCAAACTCAATATCATTCCAAAGAGTTGGCGCACTCCATATGTTTGCAGCTTGTTGAATGGTTGATATCGTCAACTCGTCTTCCTGTGCATAGCCACTAACGTGTACGTAAGGGTGTTTAACGATAGGTGAGAACAGTTCCACTAATTCAAGTGAAGAAAACCGAGTTTCTTCATCATGATTCAAACCGTAAAAAGAGGGTTCATGTTGGAATGAGATAAAAGATATCCATTGTTCCGTAAATAAACGCATGCCTTCATCATTGTAGGCATGCACGGTTGTAAATCCATCATCCATTTGATCGAATGACAGTATTAAATTTTTCATAAAGGGCGATACACGGGAAGTCATAAAGGCAAGTTTCCTTTCTGTATCTCTTCTTGGAGAGCGCGCAATCGACGATATTTCGCTTGAAGTTCGCTTACGTAGCTGTTCCAATATTCGGTTTTGCCACTTTTCTTTGCAGCCGATTTCATTTTTTTCCAAATGCGAACGGCTTGTTTATAGTTATGGCGATTGCGCTCTCGCACTTCGGTCAGTGCAAGTACATGATAAAGCGGCAACACTGTTTCAGGTGCTTCCTGGAGGACAGTCTTCATACCACATGATTCCGCATAATCGAGTGTTGACCCGAATCGGTGATGCAGAGCCACCCAATCTTTATATCGGTGTTGATCAATCAGGAAATCGGAATAGGCACGGACGCCAAATGAACCAAATTGCCAGAACAGCTGCTCACGTTCAGCATCCGGCATTTCGATGAATTTATACAACGCATATAATTTCGAAACGAACACGGAACGGTTCCATGCAGACAGATGACTGTTCACATAATCAAAAATATGTGGACGCATCGCATGCAATATAATCGTCAGCGACGGCAGATCTTCCTGCTCTTTTGCAAGTTTCGCCAAATGCATCCATTCAGGCATATCACTTGGATGAATACGGTCCGTAATGAGTTTCAATTCATCCGGTATTTTTAGCAATAAGCAAAATAAAGCCCGAAACAGGTCGTTATTTAGACTTTTGTTTTCCTGTAAATAAGCAAACTCTTGTTCACGACGGCCTTTTTCCGTTAACAGTATGACCCAATATGCGTGAAACAAATTAAAACGAAGATCAGCCATCGTTTCCAACTCATAAACGATATGACGAACATGTAGCACAAGTGCATCATAAAAAGGATCAGCTGAGAACAAACGTGGTTTGCTCGAGAGATTCAGCAGCTGATGCTGTATATCTTCAATATCGGTCTGGATGGTAGCGCGGAACATGTTTTCATTCATATCTTCGCTGACATCAAACAACAAACGAAGCAGCATAGTTTTGGTATAGACATCGTAAAGAGGTTGCCATTCACGTTCAAAAGGCATGAACTTCTTCAATTTCTGTTTCATTTGAATAATCGAGTTGTCGATAAAGTATCGCTCTTTCCAAGACCAATCACCAGAAACAGCATTGAACGTCGATTGAACGATTGCGTTCCAGCTTTCCGGTGTACGTTCATTGGCAAGTAACGAAAGTTGCTCCGACTTCTTCAAGCGCCATTCCTGGAGCCACTCGGATAAAGAAAACTTCTGCATATATAAACTGAATAAAACGGCTAAGCAATGACGACATAGACGTTTTTCTGGACAAGAACACGTAACTTGTTCGTCGACTAAATGAAGCGTCACAATGCAAGGACTCACATCTTGCACTTTTGCTTCGAGTAAATGTTCGTACGGGTCATATGAAAGCGCACGTACCGCTCCGTTACGAACGGAAAACGAAGCACGTCGGACAAGCTCCTCATCCTCTTGATGTGAGGGATGCAAATCTTCCGAAATCGTCTCCATCCATTGTTGGATATGGGATTGGTAGCGTACGGCAATATTAAATAAAGAATGGCTCAACAACAACATCTCCAAAAAAAATCTTTCCTTTCATTATACGGCTTTTCTCGGAAAACCGTAAGTGAAAGGAAAGATTTAAGGTTTTAAATGCAGATAGGCTTTCAAAAAATTTCTTTGAACTTCTCTTTTTCAGGGGTTGGTTTCCTATAAAACCACTGGAATAGCTGAAAAAAAAGTAGGATCGGCTTTATATGCAAGGTAGACAGGGTTCAAGGATTTATCACCATAATCGTCCACCGATTTTTTTACACTCAATTTTTTACAAGAAATTGTGGATGAATGATAGATGACCTTATTGCTTATATCTCTTGGGATTCCATAGAGTTCACACATCGCTCGAAATACAGGTAGAGAAATGCTCTGTGGATTCGTTTCATAACGCGATAACGTGCTGGCTGAAATATTCAGTAGTTTTGCAGCTTCTTTTTGAGTTAATTGAGCTAGAATTCGTGACTCTGTAATAAGTTCATGTAATTGCAAAATCAACACCACCTTAGTTGCAGGTAGTGTAGACAATTTTAACTCCTTTGGTTGTAGATATCCTATTTTTGAAACGCGGTTTCATAATTGATATATTCATATTAATAAAAACTGAATATTTAGTAAAAAATAAATATGCAATATCCCATTCAAAAGAACCAAATTCAAGATAAATCAAAGCAGGAAAGGTTGTTGTCTCATTTGCCCAACATATGAAATCGTATTGCCAAGGTTGCAGAGTACCAAATGTAAACAAAAAGACCAAGAATACATTCTCTACGTTACGCCAAACGGGGAGAGGAAAGCTGCAATTATTGTATCCAATAAAATTGGAAAGGCATTCATTGAACGCCTGACTTTTGATTCATTTGAAATTGAAGATTTGCACATTGATTTTTTGAACAATAAATGCTCATTTACATACAATGAAAACCACCTTGAAACGGAAGTCGTTTCAAACATCCAAAACATACTTCTCGGGTTCTTTATTCAGTATCACAAGCAATCGATCGCTTTTTTCACTTACAGAAAAAGAAGGAATAAAGACGTCGATGCTACCTAATACTGGTAGCATTTTTTTCGGATTTGTCATGCACGAAACATACGGGATTGTGATACACTAGTAGTAATCAGAATATTTTGATAAAAAAGGAGGGGAACACAATGTTACACGTACAACTTATGAAGCCATTTTATTCGAAATTGGAAGGCCAGAAGATGAAACTGGTATTTGCCTATCAATATTTCTCAATTAAAAAAGATGACGAACTATTCCACTTCATTCCAGTGGAAGGAAAAGAAATTATCGTCAATATGAATACGTACCAAGTCGAAAACTTATCCGAAGTCTTCGTCTTTCAAAAAGGCAATCGCTTCATCCGCTTACCACTCTATCAATTGTTGTTAGTGTCTGATATTCATATGCATTTGCAAACCATATTACAACATGGCGAGCCGGAAGACAGAGAACCAGCCAGCGATGTAAAAAAAGAAGCAAACGAATTTATTTCGTTACTCGAGCAAGCAAATCGCAGCCGGATGATTGACTACGCACTTCAAATGCGAGATCAAAGTCTATTTGATCGATTGACACATTAACCGTTGGAGGATAACCATGGAATTCAATAAAAGTTAGAAACACCTGCCTATGAAAAGAGGGAGGTGTTTTTATGTGGTTTTTAAGGGATTCATGTTTACTCCCTTTCTTGTTGATTTCTTCATTCTCATGATATGTTTGTTCCTTCGCGAGTGCACTTTATTCCGTTTGACAACCCGTTTATTCCTCTTCGAACAAGGTTTATTCCAGTCCACCTAGTATTTCCTACATGAAAAACCCCGAAAACGAAGTGATTGGGGGCAAATTGGTTTGGTTTTCGCTGCGCTACTGTTAAAAAGCAAAATTAAAAACCCTTCTCCGAATATGACACGATCGGGGAAGGGTTCTAGTAGTACCTGTACATACATCACGCTCCTAAATTGAAGTCAACATATACAATATTATGACAGATACACTCGAGCCGATGACGCCGAACAATATATCGACAGCAGTTAATTCAAGGATTTTATTAAATTTCACATCTACCACATCCTCTCTACTTTTTTCTCTGCTAATTGATTTTATGGAAGCGGCATGGCGCCTTGCCTGTCCAAACGTATCGCAGGAAATACGATAAAGTTAATATATGTAGAAATTTTCCTTTGATAGGTTATATAAAGTTTAGGTTTTGTTGGAAAAATTTATTCAATTTCATGTGAATTTCAGTTTTTCATTTTACAAAATTCAATTTTGATACGCTTTTCGAAGTCAAAATTTATTTTTGTAAGCTTAGTAGGTGGGCAAAATTCAAGTTTGGGGGCAAAGGTTTCCATCTTGACAATAGCCATTTACACTTAAATGAAGCTATTGAACCTTTTGGGGAAGGGGAGATAGAGGACGAATGATTGTATACATAGCGTTGCGGAAATCTCACCTCATTCCTACGCCGCATGCACTTAAGCTTTCGGGCTGTATGACCAGTCGACCTGTTTAGGCGGGGGCCTAAATCTTTAATTAAACTGACGTTAAAAGTGTGAGCAAATTTGGGTGCTCGCACTTTTAACGTTGCGCAAATATTGTTCACGGTTTCCCAAAATAACCAAAAATGACAATAATTTGACAAATTATCCGACAAACTGCACAAACCTATGAATCTCTTTCCAAACACCCACAACTTTTTCACCAATTTTTCTTTATCTGTACCCTTCGTACGTTACAATTGATGTCGAATTTTGGTAAAGTAAAGGAAGATTAATAGCTACTGGTAGTTACGGGAAGGATTTTTGAAAATATGATATTTGACTTTCGATTTTGGCGATATCTAGCAAACCAGCAAGAATTAATAGATAATCTCGATTCTGCCACGATGCGCGATTTTAAAAAACGCGTATGGATGGTTGGTCTATTCGGATTACTCTTATTTGTTACACAAGAACTGTGGGGAATGAACACACAGCACCTTACATCCGTATACGCATTTAGTGGCAATGACCCGTATACACTGGCACGTCTTGTCTCACTTGTCGGAATCATTCTATGGGCAGTTCTTTATATGGCATTTCACTTTTTAGGCATTGCATTCATATTGAACCGCATCACGGGCATTGATTTACCTAAACTGGCCGTGTTGCAACTGTATGTGGTAGGAATCCTGCTAATTGAAAAAGCATTACTGTTTATCATCTTTCTTATGACCGGTGCAACCACTCCGGTGTCACTGTTTTCATTCGGTCCACTAGCAGCAACGGTGTTCGATCATCCATTCCTAGTATTTTTCTTTAATCAATTATCCATCTTTACTGCCCTTATCATTGCATTACAAGTTCGATTCATCCGTGCATTCACGGATATGAACCCGCGCATGATTTTACTGATTATTATTGGAATACATATCGGTATGGCACTCATTACTTCGGCAGCTGGCCTTCTTCCACTCGAAGAATGGTACGGACGTTTTGTTGAAGGGGGTGCCGTCAAATGAATAAATGGTTAACGATTGGTATATCCATTGCAGTTTCTACGTTCATTGCAGCCAACGCGATTCTCTTGTTCAGCGAAAAAAGCGTAATTTCTAAAGATGTGTACGTAAATGAATACGAACGTCTCGCAACAGGGGACTTTGTACAATCCTTACCGAAAGAATCACTTGTTGCACCGCTCGACACGACAACGGTTTACGTGGAAAGTGAAGATACGATTCAAGACTGGTTGGTCAAAGAAGGTGCTGTAGTAAAAGTAGGTGACGAACTCGCTACGCTTAACACATCAACGGCTGACGAGCAACGTGAAGTATGGGAAGCGGAAAAGGAAGCACTTGAACGTCAAGTGACTGAAACCAACGCAACAATAAAGTCCTTACAATCTGACCGCGCGACCGCGCAGAGCTCAAGTAATTCGACAGACAACGCGACAGACAACGTCACTGAAAACACCGATGATAAAATGGTTAATATTGATGTAAATGTAGATTTCGGCGTGGACGTTTCTCAAGATGGTGCTTTCGCACATGCGATTGCTGAAGCGGAACAAAAACTATCTGAAGTCAATCAGCAATTGCAAGTCGTTGATGCACAGCTTGCTCAAAAGGGAGCGGCTGCCATCCTTAGTCCGGTCGAAGGCGTAGTATCCGCGATTCGAGACAACAATGACCGCTTGGCAATCGAAATTTACAGCATCGAAAAAATCATTGTTACGTATGCAACAGATGAACAATGGCAGGACGTGAAAGTAAACGACCGTGTTCGCCTACAAGCGGATGGAATCGATCAATCAATAGAAGGAACGGTAACAGAAGTTTCCCAAGTTCCTGCTAAAGACTCCGAATTCCTGACTGCCTATAAAGCGCTCGATCCAAAAGACCATAAGAACCCGCTAGCATACTATGAAGTTCGTATTCAACCGAAAGAACCAATCACAGACTTGCCTTTCGGTAACAAGACAAACGCTATGGTATTAATAAACGAAGCACAAAAAGCTGTCTCTGTTCAGACCGCTTGGTTAGACAATCGCTTCGCTGGGTCAGCAAGTGCACATGTCGTTAATAAATACGGCTACGCAGTAAAAACACCGGTCAACATCGCATTTGACTTGAAAACACGCTCAGTCATCGGCGAAGGACTTAAAGCTGGTTCAGTGGTTGTTTACGAACCACAAATCAACGACTACCGTTATGCACCTGCTATCTTCTACCCAATGCCAATGGATTCACCTTCATGGGAATCAGTAAAAGCATTCGGATGGAAAAACTACCTGAAATACTTAGTACGATAGATAAAATGACCTCTTCCTAACGATGGAAGAGGTCATTTTTGTTTGCGAATGAATTGTGCGTTAAAGATGAATTTTAGATAAGTAGTCGCGAATTACAGATAACGACTGTCGAAATGAAGATATCCAAATATGAAATCGAGATATCCTGCATTGAATTGTTGATATCCACTCACGAATTCCAGATATCACAGTAAATGCGTTATTAGTAGTGCCAGTTGACCACCCAACTGGCAATTTTTCTATTAGTGACACCTTGAGGTACTAACAGAAAAGTGGCAGGCGCCAGCCGTCAGCCACCAAATACAGGTCTGAGGGAATTGTGCGTAAAAGATGAATTTTAGATAAGTAGTCGCGAATTATAGATAACGACTATCGACACAAAGATATTCATCCACGAAATCGAGATATCCTCCATTGAAATCTTGATATCCACTCACGAATTCCAGATATCACAATAAATGCGATATTAGTGGTGCCAGTTGACAACCCAACTGGCAATTTTTCTGTTAGTGACACCTTGAGGTACTAACAGAAAAGTGGCAGGCGCCAGCCGTCAGCCACCAAATACAGGTCTGAATGAATTGTGCGTAAAAGATGAATTTTAGATAAGTAGTCGCGAATTATAGATAACGACTATCGACACAAAGATATCCATGCGCGAAATCGAGATATCCGACATGGAATTCTTGATATCCACTCACGAATTCCAGATATCACAATAAATGCGCTATTAGTGGTGCCAGTTGATCGCCCAACTGGCAATTTTTCTGTTAGTGACACCTTGAAGTACTAACAGAAAAGTGGCAGGCGCCAGCCATCAGCCACCAGCCACCAAATACAGATCTGAGGGTATTGTGCGTAAAAGATGAATTTTAGATAAGTAGTCGCGAATTATAGATAACGACTGTCGACACAAGGTATCCATGCGCGAAATCGAGATATCCGGGATTGAATTTTTGATAACCACTCACGAATTCCAGATATCACAATAAATGCGATATTAGTGGTGCCAGTTGACAACCCAACTGGCAATTTTTCTGTTAGTGACACCTTGAGGTACTAACAGAAAAGTGGCAGGCGCCAGCCGTCAGCCACCAAATACAGGTCTGAATGAATTGTGCGTAAAAGATGAATTTTAGATAAGTAGTCGCGAATTATAGATAACGACCATCGACACAAAGATATCGATGCGCGAAATCGAGATATCCATCCACGAAAACGAGATATCCTCCATGGAATTCTTGATATCCACTCACGAATTCTAGATATCACAATAAATGCGATATTAGTGGTGCCAGTTGACCACCTAACTGGCAATTTTTCTGTTAGTGACACCTTGAGGTACTAACAGAAAAGTGGCAGGCGCCAGCCGTCAGCCACCAAATACAGGTCTGAGGAATTGTGCGTAAAAGATGAATTTTAGGTAAGTAGTCGCGAATTATAGATAACGACTGTCGAAATGCAGATATCCAAATATGAAATCGAGATATCTCATTATGAATACTCGATATCTACCAGCGAATTCTAGATATCCACGCAAATTCGCTACCCCTACTCATGAATTGGCTATAATAATTATTGAATTCGTGAAAACTAATCTAGTTTCCAGTGATTGTTTCTAATAGTAAAAAATAAAGAACCCCACTCTACCCTTGGTAAATCAATATTCCCTCAACAACTTCAAAAATATAGAATCCCCACCAATTAATGAAAATGAGTAAAAAGAAATACCTAAGTTATTACTCTCAAAACCAAAAGACCTATTATCAATTAAAATTAATAGATTCATATAACCTATAAACGTTTCAAGAATGAGTAACTATATATCTAAAAATCTCTAAATTACAAAAAATGTAATCATTTTAGTAATTATGGTAAATAAAATAAGGTTTTCAAGGTTCTTAATATATGTTAAATTTCAAATTGTTAATTAATTCGACAAGGTTGTCACGTTTCTAAAATATTTGTCAGAAATAGAAGAAACACAATTAGGGAGGAAACTAGATTGAGTATGAAAAAGAAAAGCATGTTTATTGCACTTGCAACCACATTGGCACTTAGCACTGCATCTTTCGGTGCACCGGCTCCAACAGCAGCGACACAATTAGCAAAACAAATTCCGACACTTAACTTGCAAAAACCAGCGTTGAAAATACCAGAACGTTTAGCGATTCCTCAGAACCCAAGCGAAAAAGTTCGCATTATCGTGGAACTTGAAAAAGCACCGGCAATTGAAACTGCTACAAAGAAAGGCAAGCTCTACAAAGACCTTCCGAAGTCGGAACGTAAAAATGTAGAAGCAGCAATCAAAGCAGATCAAAAGAAAGTAAAAGATAAAGTAAAAGGTAAAGCCAAAAATGTTCAATTTAAAGAAGAGTTTAATGCAGTCTTCAATGGTTTCTCTGCTGAAGTAGAAGCGGGTGACGTTGCGGGTATCGCACAAACGGAAGGCGTAAAAGCCATCTATGAAACAAACGAATATACAAGACCAAGCGAAGAACCGAATATGGTTCATTCCAAAGAATTGGTTCAAGCTCAACTTGCATGGGAAAAATATTCGTTCAAAGGTGAAGGCATGGTCGTTGGTGTCATCGATACAGGTATCGACCCAAGCCACCGCGACATGGTTCTTTCTACAGAAACGGATGAAGACATTACGGCAGATGAAGTAAATGGATTGTTAGCTGGTGGAGAAATCGAGCCAGGTAAATACTTCACTGATAAAGTTCCTTATGGCTATAACTACATGGACGGCAACCAGGAAATCCGTGATTTAGGTCCGGATGCATCCATGCACGGTATGCACGTTTCAGGAACAGTTGGCGCAAACGGTGACGAAGAAAACGGTGGAATTAAAGGGGTAGCTCCTGAAGCTCAATTATTAGCACTTAAAGTGTTTGGGAATGATCCATTATACCCATCAACGTTTGGAGACATTTACGTAAAAGCGATGGACGATGCAATTAAACTTGGAGCAGACGTAATTAACATGTCACTTGGTTCGACTGCAGGATATGTCGATAACACAAGCCCAGAACAGCAAGCAGTTTCACGTGCACAAGATAACGGTTTATTAGTAGCCATTTCTGCTGGTAACTCGGATATGTTTGGGTCAGGTACATTCTACCCAATGGCGAATAACCAAGACTACGGTTTGACTGGTTCACCTTCTGTTTCTGAAGATTCATTTGGTGTAGCATCATTTGAAAATAATATGATCACAGCTTCTAGTTTCAAATATGAAGTTAATGGAACAGAAGCAGGACGTTCATTATTCCTGCTTGCAAATGACCAAGATCCGAACGACCTACCGGAAGATCAATATGAAATCGAATTTGCAGGTTTTGGTACAGTTGCCGACTTCTCTGGTAAAGACTTAACAGGCAAATTCGCACTTGTATCTCGCGGAGGAATTTCATTCGTTGAAAAAGCACTGAATGCACAAGCTGCGGGCGCTGAAGGAATCATTGTTTACAATAACGCTGCAGGTACTATCAACATGGCATCTGATCCAGCCATCAAGATTCCGTTCATGTCCACACTTCAAGCAGATGGACTAGCAATGAAAGCAAGTCTTGACGCAGGGCAAGTCGTAAATGTCGGGTTTGACGGGAAATATATCGATGCACCAAGTCCAACTGCAGGCAAAATGAGTTCATTCACGTCTTGGGGTCCTACACCAAACTTGGACTTCAAACCGGAAATCACGGCTCCAGGTGGAAATATCTTCTCGACCTTAAACAATGATTCTTATGGTTTGATGAGCGGTACGTCAATGGCAGCTCCACACGTAGCGGGGGGTACTGCGCTAGTGATGGAACGAGTGAATGAAGAGTTCGGACTAACTGGTGCAGAGCGCGTGCAGTTTGCGAAAAACTTGATGATGAACACAGCTAAACCAGTAGTTTTTGCTGAATACGATGGTATGAAAGAATATGTATCACCACGTCGTCAAGGGGCTGGCATCATGCAACTTGCAAACGCTTTGGAAACAGATGTAATGGTAACAAACAAAGCAACAGGCGAAGCGAAAGTAGCCTTGAAAGAAATCAAAGGTGGCAAATTCAAATTCACATTGAAGGCGAAAAACTTCTCAGATGAAGCGAAAAAATTCAATGTTGATGTTCAACTTCAAACTGACCATGCATTGAAAACTTCTGGATATGACGTAGTTGTACCGAACGTTGCAGGTTCAAATATCGTGACGGATTTAGTGGATGTTCAAGCCCCTAAAACTGTAGAAATCGCTGCAAATGGCGAGGCAGAAATTCAAGTATCTGTCGATGCTTCATTATTGAAAGACACGGCAGGTTTCGAAACATTCGTTAACGGATTCTTCATTGACGGTTTCGTAACATTAACTGACCCGAACGAAGACACATCAGGAAATGTACCTTTAACAGTTCCGTTCTTTGGCTACAACGGTTCATGGGATGATGCATCAATTTTTGACGGCAGTGCTTGGGAATCATCTACTTATTGGGGCTACCAAGGTTTGGTGGATGAAGAAGGGAACTATATTAAAGGACCATCATTAGGTGAGAACTTCGATCCTTCGAAATTTGCATTCTCTCCAAATGGCGATGGTAACATCGATTCAGCCACTCCAGTTTACTCGTTGATACGCAATGCGAAAAACCTGGAAGTCAACGTATTGGATGCCAACGGTAAAAAAGTTCGCACAATCCGTACGGAAACGAACATGACGAAAAACTATATTGATTCAGCTACAAACCCTGCGTACAAGTTAAATTCAGCTAATGCATGGGACGGAATGATTAATGGAAAACTCGCTGCAGATGGCCAGTACTTCATTCAAGTGCGTGGTGTAATTGATTTCGAGGGTGCAGAATGGCAGTCTGTTGAGTTCCCGATTTATGTGGATACGAAAGCACCTGAAGCTAAATATAAATTCGATCAAAAGAAAAACATCATTTCGACAAACACACTCCAAGATGCTGGAATTGGTCTTGATCGAGTAGAAGTATATGTAAACGGTGTTGAACGTGAAGAACTTGCAGAACTTGCAAAAGAATATGAAGTTAAAAATGTGAAAAAAGGCGACAAAGTCACACTTAAAGTTTGGGATATTGCTGGGAACGTAAAAGAACAAACCTTTGCAATCAAAACAACAAGTGCTGATTATAAAGAAGACGGGGAAGAACCAGGCGAAGAACCAGGAACAACACCTGGTGACGGCGGGTCTGATGACGATACGTCAGCACCGAACGAGCCTGAAACAATTGAACCGGTAATCTTTATCAATACACCTAGTTTCTTCAGCAACCATAAAACATCACAAGTAGTGGTGGCAGGTTCTGTTGAAGACGATTCCAACATCGCTTCATTGAAAGTAAATGGGCAAACGCCGACATCATTTGACGGCAAAAACTTTACACACACACTGACACTGGCTGACGGTGTGCAACAAGTCAATGTGGAAGCAATCGACGAGTTTGGAAATGATATGGGCATCACACGCCGCATTTTCGTGGACACGACAAAACCAACAGTAGCTGCGGTAAAAGTACCTAAAACGGTAAAATCGAACGAAGCAAACCCGATCATCCAAGTAAAAGTCGGCGACAACTTCGATGAAATCCGTCTATATGTAAACGACAGTGAAGTATTCTACAAACCAATTTCAGAACCATATGCAATGAATGGCTACAGCCAAACTGTTGATGTGGAACTTCCATTGGTAAAAGGCAACAACACGTTCGAGTTGAAAGTAGTGGACTTGGTTGGCCATGAAGCAACCCAAACAATCAAAGTTTCAAAACAAAAAAAATAACCGATTGATCTAGCTACAAAACCCTTTCCCTTTAAATAGGAGAAAGGGTTTTGTGTTTTATTGTACGTAAAAGGTGAATTTTAGATAAACAGACATGAATTATAGATATATGTGCACGAAATGGAGATATCCACCCGCGAAATATAGATATCCATCATCCAATTCTCGATATCCACCTACGAAATCGAGATATCCCCGCCAACTCGCTATAACACTGAGCGAATTAGTAATAACCCCACTAGAAATCGCCAAAACCCCCACCAACCGTTGGGAAAATACAACCTAATTCTCAATAACTAGAATACTCTCACAAGAAATTTGCTATGATAGAAAAAAACCTATTTTCAAAGGAGCGGTTGCAGATGCAAACACCTATGCATACTTTTGAACAATACTTCCTGATGAATACCGATGACGTCATTCAATATGTGAAAGCCAAAATAGAGTCATTCCAAAATGCACAACAGATTACTTGCAAAGAAATTGGTGACGGCAACTTGAACTATGTGTACCGCGTCGTCAACGAGGAAACGAAAGAATCGGTCATCGTCAAACAAGCGGGCACGACTGCACGCATTTCAGATGAATTCGTCCTGTCGACTAGCCGTAACAAAATCGAGACCGAAGCACTTCAACTGCAACATACGCTGGCACCGGGACTGGTTCCTGAAATTTATCTGTTGGATGAAACGATGAGCTGTTGCGTCATGGAGGACTTGTCGCATCTGACAATCATGCGCACAGCGCTGGCAAATTTCGAGACGTTCCCTCATTTCGCGGAACATATCACGGACTTCCTCGTGAACACATTGTTGCGCACAAGTGACGTTGTCCTGAACCATAAAGATAAGAAAGAACTGGTCGCAAAATTCACGAACCCAGAGCTTTGTGAAATTTCGGAAGACCTCGTGTTCACAGAGCCGTTCCACAACAACTTTAACCGCAACGAAGTGACACCGGGGAATGAACAATTTGTCCAGACGCACCTTTATGAAAACGAAGCGCTTCACTTGGAAGTAGCGAAATTGAAGTTCCAGTTTATGAACAACAGTCAATCACTCATTCATGGCGACCTACATACGGGCTCGATTTTCATCGATCAGAACGACACAAAAGTCATCGATCCCGAGTTCGCATTCTTCGGACCTATGGGCTACGATATCGGTAACGTCATGGCCAACCTGATTTTTGCATTCGCTCGCGGTGATGCATACCAAAACAAAGAATTCACTGAGTGGGTTGAAAATACATTATTCGACGTAATGGACTTATTCGACACGAAATTCCGCATTGCTTGGGACGACCACGCAACGGACCTCGTTGCTAAAAACGTAGATTTCAAAGAACATTACTTACAAAATATCCTGAAAGACACAGCTGGCATGGCAGGTCTTGAACTAGCACGCCGCATCGTTGGACTGGCGAAAGTGAAAGACATCACGACCATCGAATCGATCGAAAACCGTCTGAAAGCAGAAAGACTCTGCTTGCGTGTCGCAGTGGAACTAATCCTTAACCCGTCAGAATTTCAAACAGGCGGACAATACTTAACAGCGCTACAAAACGCACTACAGGAGGAAAACAAATGACTGAAGCACTGAACCCGATAGAATGGAAAAACGATGCACTCGTCCTGCTTGACCAAACCAAGCTTCCTAACGACATTGTCTACGAAGAATTCACAACTGTTGAAAGCGTCTGGGATGCCATCGTCACGATGAAAGTCCGCGGTGCCCCAGCGATTGGCGTTGCCGCAGCATACGGCGTTTACTTGGCTGTTCGCAATTCCGAAACCGATTTGGTGAAAGTAGTACAGAAAAGCGCAGAGTATTTGGCTACGTCCAGACCGACTGCAGTCAACTTGTTCTGGGCTCTTGACCGCATGACAGCAGTCAAAGCGCCGGACGCTATTTATAAAGAAGCTTTATTAGCGGAAGCAAAAGCCATTCATAAAGAAGATGAAGAAATCAACCGCACCATCGGCGAAAACCTATTAACGTTACTAACTGACGGCATGGGCATCCTGACACATTGTAACGCTGGCGCTCTAGCCACTTCGAAATACGGAACAGCTACTGCACCCATGTATCTTGCAAAAGAAAAAGGCTGGGATTTCAAAGTGTACGCTGACGAAACACGCCCTCGTCTACAAGGATCTACATTGACCGCACTGGAATTGAGCAGAGCGGGAATCGATGTAACGGTCATTACGGATAATATGGCTGCTATGGTCATGTCCCAAGGCAAAGTTCAAGCTGTTATCGTCGGTTGCGACCGCGTCGCTGCAAACGGTGATACGGCCAATAAAATCGGTACGCTTGGAGTGTCCATTTTAGCAAAACACTACAACATTCCGTTTTACGTGGCAGCACCAACACCAACCATTGACCTAAATACACCAACGGGCACGCAAATTCCGATTGAGGAAAGACATAAATCCGAAGTCATCGAAGGCTTTGGAAGACTGACGGCACCGGCAGATGTTAATGTGTACAACCCCGCATTCGACGTCACACCACACGAACATATCACGGCCATAGTCACTGAAAAAGGAATTGTTCGTGCACCTTACGAAGAAAACCTGAAAAAACTATTTCGCTAAACATAGTAGATATACACCATGAATGGAGGAACAACCTATGTTTATGAAAGAACGCAATGAAATTGTCGATTATTGTAAGTTATTGAGAACACGAGGCCTAACCAAAGGGACGGGGGGCAATATTTCCATCTTCGACCGTGAATCCGGCCATATGATCATCAGTCCAAGCGGCATCGATTACGACATCATGACAGCTGAAGATGTAGTCGTATGTAATCTGCAAGGGGAAGTCATCGCTGGCGATAAAAAGCCATCAAGCGAATTCCCGATGCACGCGATTTTCTATCAACAACGTACAGACATAGATGCAATCGTCCATACTCATTCCATGCACGCCACCGTGCTTGCATCACTAAGATGGAATTTGCCAGCAGTGTCATATTTGGTTGCTTATGCAGGAAAAGACGTACGCTGTGCGGAGTATGCGAGTTTTGGTACATCAGAACTTGCGACCAATGCCTTCGAAGGGATGAAAGATCGACAAGCTGTCTTGCTGGCTAATCACGGGCTATTGGCAGGTGCGAACAATATTGCTACCGCATTCGCCATCGCGGAAGAAATCGAATTTTGCTGCGAAGTGTATTTGAAAGCAAAGGCCGTGGGGGAACCAGTAATTTTGGACGATAACGAAATGGCTCATATGGCGGAGAAATTCAAGTCATACGGCCAAAAATAGTAGATTCACCTGAACAAAGGGGATTTGAAAATAATCGATTTATAACCTGTCACACAGCAGGTAGTAAATTCGATCCGAAAGCAAATGCAACGCGTGCTGAAGCAGAAGTCATGCTATACCGCGCACTGGATATACTGAACGAGTTATAAGGTTTAATACTCACAGCTAATGACCTCTTCCTAACAATAGGGAGAGGTCATTTTTATTTTGTTTAAGCAGTTATTAATCGCGATTTTGTTATAAACAACCCCGAGTTTGTCGAAATGGCTCTAAATTCAATAACTAACCCTCCAAACTCCGACAATCTCGTTGTCAGAAATCGACATTAATTTACATTTTTGAAATACAAAAGTAATATAAAATCACTCTAAATAAGTAACTATTAATCTATTATTATGGTAAAATTTACCGTGTTGCCTTTTATGGGTAACGATGTTTGAATCTTCAGACATAAAAAAAGGAGGGGAACTTTAGCAACTATTGAGACATAAAATCATTTAGGGGGAATTGAGAATTGAAGAAAAACAAGTTGAATAAGTTCTTCAGTAGCATTCTTGCAATGTTTATGGTTCTTTCATTGTTGACGCCAATGTCGGCATCGGCAAACACGAAACAGCTGAAACCATTTAAGCAGAATGTTCAAACTGAAACGCAGTTAGAATTAAAAGCAGCTATTGCAGAGCAAATGGACGTCTTAGAGGGCGGACCAAGACTTCACAAAAATTTATTAGGTGTTTCAGGCGATAAAGAAGTAGCGGTTATTGTTCATTTGTCTGAGGAACCTGTAGCACTGAAACAGGGAATTAACGAATTGGCTGGGAAAAAGTTCACGAACGCTCAAGCGGCTAAAGTGAAAGCGGATGTAGATGCGCAACAGTCCCTCGTTAAGAAACAAATGAGTTTGAAAGGCATTTCAGTCAAGCAAGGCTATACATTCAATACAGTGTTGAACGGTTTTGCAGCAACTGTAAAAGCGAATGACCTTAAAAAATTGCTTTCAATTCCAGGCGTTACTTTAGTAGAACCGGATGTAACGGTTTATGCATTGGGAGACAAGCAAGCTACTGCAACGAAGTCAACATCTAATCTTGATAAGGATGGCAAGATGGAAGCGGCAATGAATACGAGCCTTTCATTCTTAGGAATTAAAAAGTTATGGGACGAAGGATATAAAGGGGAAGGCATTAAAGTGGCTGTCCTTGATACAGGGATCGATAAACATCACCCTGAATTTGAAGGTGTATATAAAGGCGGGAAAAACTTTATTCCGAACTCTTCAACATATACAAAAACACGTTCTGCGGATGACGCATCTGAAACATTACCGTCTGAACGTCCGGCTGGAACGCCTGAGTTCAACTCAAAAGGGGACCCATTCTACACGTCTCACGGGACTCACGTAGCGGGAACGATTGCAGCTGCAGGAAATAACGAATACGGTATCTCAGGAATTGCGCCAGATGTTGATCTTTACGCATACCGAGTACTTGGTGCTTACGGCAGCGGATCAAGTTCTGGAATCATTGCTGCAATTGAAACAGCAGTAATTGAAAAGATGGATATTATTAATCTATCACTTGGCGGTGGATCGAACACTGAAACGGACAGCGGTTCATTTGCGATTAATAACGCAATGATGGCTGGCACAATTTCAGTTATTGCAACAGGTAACTCAGGTCCTAACCGTGGAACAATGGGAACTCCAGGAACTGCTCGTTTAGGAATAGCAGTTGGGAACTCAACGAATCCTGAAACGATGTACAACGGTGAAGTAAATGTCAAAG